>NZ_JBPMGE010000093.1:0-62869 GCF_054014795.1 Candidatus Pyrohabitans sp.
ACCGCAGAGGAGAGCAGAAACAGAATCTCCTTCTGGAATGGTATCTCTATGCGGAAGCCAAACCAGAGCTGAATCATCTCGGAGAGCGCGAGGATGGGTATCGTCAGAGCGAGGCAGACGAAGAAGCGCTTCCTGAACTCAACTATGTGGTGCTCGTGGGTGTGCTTCGCAGGAGCATGCTGCGCGTGTGTATCTCCACTCTCACCTTTCTCATCATGTCCTGAATGCTCTTGGGTCATTTAATCCCCCTCTGAGCTTCGCCAACATCCATTGATATTACTCTGCATTCACCTACTTAATCCTTTCCAACTGGTGCGCATGCCACCTGCGTGCTTGCTTTGCTTAATAAAAACTTATGGGCCAGAGACAGTCCTAAAACCCGCCTTTTTCCATGCGAGAATACCCCCTCGAACATTGTAGAGTTCCTTAAAGCCATGTTTCTGGAGTATCTGGCAGGCACGGGAGCTCCGGGCCCCGCTTCTGCAGAAGCAGGCCAATATCGCCTTCTCCTTGTCCAGCTCATCTAATCTTTCTGGAAGTTCATCCAGCGAACCCACTTTGCATCTTCCACGTGCTCGGCATGGTATTCCTCGGATGTACGGACATCAAGCAGCACAGCGTCCCCGTCCCTAATCATCTCTATTGCATCTTCGACTGTTATCTCTCTTATTTTTCCATCACCCATTTAGCAATCACCATAAAAAATCCATATGAGAGTAGAAAATTCTATCGCTTTATATTATTAAAAATGTATCTGCAAAAAGTTTCAAAAAACAAAAAGAGGGGATTACCTGTTTATTGGATAGTAGTAGTTTACGCCGTTTATCTCTTCTTTCCTGAGGTGCTTGTACAGCATGTTGTAGTATATAAACATCTTCAGGTGCGAATCCGTGACCCTGTAACCCTGCTGGCGAACCCTCTCCACAATCTGCTTGCCATTGAGCTTCTCTCCCTCTTTAAAAACACCCAAAATCACATTCACCTTGTGCGAGACATTTCCAAACTTCTTCACACGCATCACCCCCATTACCATACAACCTCCTGTTTTCGGTCTGAAAGGTTTACAAGATTCTTTATACCGGCAACTCTTTCAAACACAGTGCCAAAACCCCGTGTAGCTGCACCACCCGCAAGAGCATCGTTCATAAGCTCGTCCACAACCTGCAGGACCTTCTCCTGGCTGTTGAAGTATCCCAGCATCCCCAGAGGGATAACCGCAAGAACATACCCATTGGTCTCCTTTACCCTGCAGAGACCCGGAAATGCATGCTTCAGCTTGTTTGCGAGCTCAAGCCCCCTTGTGCTCCTGCCTGCAAGGTAGACAACACTTCCCTTAATCCCATAAACCAGCACCGTAGATACGCCCTCCATCTTCAGCAGCCTATCCACCACCCCGGGCAGATGCTCGAGGTCACTGTTTTCAATGAATTCCACATTGAGCATGAGGAAGTCGCCTTTGGTTGAGACATTCCCGGCCACCTCCTTTAAAAACTCCTTGCTGAGCATAATCTACTCCTCCGCATCTATTTCGTGTTTAATTACCACAAAACCGGCACCTTCAATGGGTATGAGGACATAATTGGAGATATCGCGCTTCTCAGAGAAGCACAGCAGGGAATATGTCCTCGATGGATAATGCTGATGCGAACCCAGTTCATGGGTACCGACATTGTGGGGAACACAGACCTCAGACATTTCGCCACCCTCCAAAAGGGGGGGAAGGGGTTAGAAGATGTAGTCGATGCCCAGATTTGCTATCATCGCAGGCACTTCGCGCTCTGTCTGCATCGCCGGTCGGGATGGGATTCTGTGCTGCTTGGGGCGGGCGAAGTGAGATATCTGCGCCCGCTGGGGTATCTGAATATCGCTGCTCTCAGGACCCATTATGTCAGGTGAATGAACACCTGTCATAATCACCATGACCTGGATCATGCCATTGTATTCGGGGTCGATGCGAGCGCCCCAGATAACATTGGAATCCTCTCGCAGATAGCTCGTGGCAATCTCGCCTATTCTGGTAGCCTCCGCAAGCGTCAGATCCTCGCCGCCGGTGATGTGCACCAGTGCACCTGTGGCGCCGCGGTAGTCCACCTCCAGCAGAGGATTTTCAAGCGCATGGAGCACCGCCTCCTCAGCGCGGTTACGGGTGTCACTCTCACCCAGGCCTATCATGGCAATGCCATTCCTCGAGCCCTCGCGCATGACAGCGCGAACATCAGCAAAGTCGAGGTTGACAAGGCTGGGCATGGATATGGTCTCTGTAATACCCTTGACCATCCGCGCGAGCACCTCGTCAGCCACAGCGAAGGCGTCGTTCATGGGCAGATCGGGCACATAGCCGAGAAGCTTGTTGTTGTCTATAACAACCACACTGTCGGCATTGGTGCGCAGCTTCACCAGGGCATTCTTTGCCTTGCCGATGCGCGCGCGCTCTATCTTGAAGGGCATTGTAACTGCGCCGACAACAACCGCCCCCAGGTCCTTGGCAACCTCCGCAACCACAGGAAGTGAGCCCGTACCAGTGCCGCCACCAAGACCGCCGGTTACGAAAACCAGGTCAGCACCGTTGAGGAGGTCCTTCAGTGCGGGCGTGGCTTCGATTGCCGCCTGCTCCCCCACCTCCGGATAGCCACCCGCTCCCAGGCCTTTGGTGATTTCATAACCTATGAGCACCTTTTTGTCGGCCTTTATAACAGAGAGGTGCTGCTTATCGGTATTTATTGCTATCAGCTGGGCACCGTTAATTCCAATGTGGGCAAGGCGGTTTATGGTGTTGTTTCCGGCACCGCCACACCCCACCACGACGATTTTAGCTTCGCCGATCTCCTTTTCCATGGCATCTAACATCTGCATCTTCTCGGTGTTTTCCTTCGCTTTTTCCAGGATGCTTCTCATTTTTTTCTTACCCCCCGGTATTCATCTTTATTCACTTGTTCACAAAACACATATATAAACCTTTCGATTTGAATTTTGAAACATCTTTCAACAAAAATAGCTGTAGATATATTCTTTATCATTATTGTTGTGGATATCTATCGTTGTTGCTCATATTTAAAGGATATGCACAAGCTTTATATATGCAGGTATTCACTGAATAATGTTAACATCTGTGAATGTGAATAAGTTGGTGAAGATGGAGTACTTTGAAATCTCCCTGGAGACAAAAGAGAGCAGCGGTACTTCACGCCTGAAGCTTGAGGGCCTGGATTACACCGAGGTAAAGGAAAAGGTCAAGGAACATCTCAACTACATATTCCACAGTGAAAGGTTTGTCGGAATAAAAATCTGGGCGAGGGGCGAAGACAAAGAGGTGGAGAGGGAATTCAAAAGGCTGAGTCACAGAACGGCGCTGGAAAAGGTGCTTGATTTTCTGTCCTATATATACGGTGTGGAGCCTGAATTTGAGGAGGAATTCGCTCCTGCGGTGGAAAACTGGCTGAGCAGATACAACATAGAAACCATGACGCAGAAAGAGAAGCTCCTTCTGCTGCTCAGGCACAGCCACCCCGGGGAGTGGGTTCGCTCTCAGGAGATACAGGAGGAGTACGAGATATTATTTGGAGAGAGGATAAAGCTGAGCAGCCTCTCAACATATCTCTCGCGATTTTATGAGTCGGGTCTTTTGCAGAGGCGCGGCTCCCGGGCGCAGTGGGAGTACCGGCTCCAGGAGACTGCACAGCTAGAAGCTTAAACTACTCAAAAACTCCTCTATCGCCCTGTATTCCCCTGCGGGCATTGTTCGGCGCATTACTTTTTTGAGATGCCCTTCTCTGTCCCTCCTGCCCCTGCTCAGATCTATAGCAAGCTCAACCGCCGCGAAGAAACCGCGGCATGGTGCCTGGGGCAGGGGCTTGAGCACCTTAACTTCTTTCACCCTGCCCTTCACAACGCTTACCCTGCTCATGCCCAGCGAATCACTCAGTGAATAGCTTCTAACCACCCTCGTCTCAAGGGCAGCATAAGCATGGGCAGCTTTTAAATAGGGTGCCTTGACCTTTGACCTCTCGACTTCCTCCAAACTGACTTCAGGCACATGCTTCAGGAGCGCCGATTTGAGAAAAAGCAGCGGGTCGTAGATTATGTTCAGCACTGCACACCCCTCGCGGGTTATATTTGCGAGGGTGTCGCTTTTCTCGTGTATTTTGAGTACCACCTCAGCCTCCCCAAGCGTATAAATCCCCATGGGTGCGGCATTCGCAGAGCCGTCGCTGTTGTATGTGGTAACTATGCATTCCACCACTCCCCCTTTCTTAAAGCCCAGTGGACCTAGCATGCAATCACCTACGGTTTAATTCCGCTGATAAGCCCGACGAAAAGCGCCCCGCCGACAAGGTCTGCGGTTGTGCCCGGGTTCAGCGTGTTGCCCTCGCTGCGAAGGTATTCATCCAGCTCTTCCAGAGCCTGTTGCGTAATCCCTGCCTCCAGCACCGAGCGAGCGCGTTTTGATACCTCCTCCGCCGCCCGCCTGCCGGCTTTCTTTATTATAAGTGAATCCGGAACCCTGGAGAGGATTTGCAGAAAGCACTCCACTGTGGCGCTGCGTATATCCCCCGAGGTTTCATATGCTCGCCTCAGGGCAGGGTAGCCCAGCTCAAAGGTTACAGGGTAGCCACGCGTGAGCTCAGCTGCAACGGCATCGTCGCTGCTCATAGCCATGACTTGGTGCAGGGTTACCCCTCGACTTGAGATTTCAGCAAGGCTGCGAGGGTCAAAGACATCCAGGCTTGAGGTGCTACGCAGCCTTGGCGAAGCTATCCTTATACCCTCATACAGATTCAGGGTGTCCCTGTAGGTCGTTGCTCTCACCAGCATGCGGGTGCTCTCCCTCAGGGCGCCGAGCTCAACCTTCCCTGTTCCTCCGAGCACATAGCCGGCGCCTGCGCAAAGGGGCAGGAGAAGCATCGCCTCGCCAAGAATTGTGTTACCTCCGCGGTGCCAGCGCTTTGCCTGAGCCACGGCTTTCTTGATCAGCCTCCCCATGCCTATCTTTTCAATCGCCAGCTTACCTCTGGCTGCGCTGTGGCCTCGCTGCGCTGCCTCCTCTGCCACATGACCAAAAGCGGCGGCGCTCGCCAGAAAGTGTTCATAGCGCGTGTCCTCAAAGTCTCTGCCGCAGGTCACATTCCCGGGCTTGGGTGAAGAGACCTCCAGCAGCAGCGCAAGCTGTGCCGCAGTGGCGATATCCTTTATTCTCATCTTATTCACCTTATTGTGTAAGCAATGTAAACAGGCACCGCGTACAGGGCTGTGAAGAAGAATCCCTGCCACCTCTCAAGCCTTCGCCTCGCCACGCTTATGCCTGCGATGAAGGTGAGAAGTGTCATCGCTGTAAACTGGGGTGAGATAATGCCTGAGACGCTCCCATTTCCTGTGATGAAGGCTATCAAGGGCATCGTACCAAGGAGGACAGAGTTGTGGTTGACCTTGGAACCAATAAAGTTTGCCACGCAGGGGACCTATGGTTATGGCTATTGTGACCGGACTTTTACAGCAGCGCCTATTATTAAGTAGCCCGCACCCTTGATAAATCTCTCCCTTGTAATCTTAATCCTGTGCTTCCTGCCAAATTCCCTCGCGGCCATGGCGAGGTGCACAATCGCTGCACCCACGGCGCTTCCCAGAGCGACATCGTACTCGTCCATGATGCTTCCGGCGAAGTTTGGCCCGTACTTCTCTGCTATCATCTCCGCACCGTGGCTGAGCAGCGCTGCGGCAAACACTATAATCGAGAAAAGCACCAGCGTTTCGAGGATTACCATCGGACTACCCCATAATTTCCATTAAAAACCTGGCAAGGGCTCTGCTGTCCTCAGGGGTCTTCATTATCGTATTGGTCCTATATATCTCCACACCCTCAACCACAAACTCCTCCTCTCTGGCATCAACCACAAAGTTTGCGGCAACCTCGCTGTAGAAGTGCGCCACGCCCCGCGAAGCTGGCTCTATGCCGGCGGCCCTTAAAAATTTGTCAGCAGGCCCGCTTACGGGTCTTCCTCCCACTATGGGCGAGACAGCAACTACGCTATCACGCCTCTTTTTAATAGCCCTTTTCAGCCCCTTAAGAGAAAGTATTGGAAGTATGCTGGTAACAGGGTTGCTGGGCCCTATCACAATAAACTCCGCCTGCTCAATGGCGCTGATACAGGCATCACACGGCTCAGCCTCGCCCTCGAAGCGCACCCTCTCTATCTCAGGCATGGAGCGGTGCTTTATGAGGTACTCGTGGAGATTCATCTCCCCCAGGGGGGTGACCACCACAGTGCTGAGGCGCTGGTTGCTCATTGGCAGAACCTTGGCTTTTACACCGAGAGCTCTGCACAGCCTCTGTGTTACCTCCTCCAGGCTCAGACCCCGCCTAAGGTATTCGCCCCTGAAGATGTGCGTGGCTCTATCCAGGTCGCCTATGTTCATGAATTCCCCAAAGCCCAGCTTAAGAAGCTGTTCATGGGTTGCGAAGCTGTCGCCCCTGATTCCATACCAGGTCTCTTCATTCACAATGCCTGCGAGGGTGTAAATCACCGTGTCTATATCTGGCGAGAGGTAACCGTGGGGCAGCCAGATGTCTTCGGCGGTGTTTACAATAACCGCCATCTCTTCCTGAGGCAGGAGCTGCATAAACCCCTGAAGCAGTTTCGGCGTACCTGTTCCGCCTGAAAGTAGGGTTATCATCTCCTGTTAATATAGGCTATTGCTTTATCTTACTTTCTACCCCCTCTGGCGGTAGGAAACCGGAACACCTACCTGGGTATCTCTGCCACATTGGTTGTGAGCTTGGCGTACTTCACGCCCTTAATCGCGGTCAGTCGATTTAGAAGCTGCTTTATAGCGTTGCTCTTCCCGCGCACAACTATAACCTCGAGGCAGTGGTGCCTGTCCAGGTGGATGTGGAGTGAGGAATCTATTAGCTCAGAGAAGTCGTGCTGCGCATCGGTAAGCCTGTCGAGCACATTGCTCTCGTCGTGGTCGTATATTATTGAGATGGTGCCGGCGATTTCACCGGAAATCTGACTGATAACTCCATGTTCTATAATATAACTCCTTATAGCATCGCGTATCCCTTCGCTTCTTGACACATACCCCTTCTCTTCCAGAATTCTGTCAAACTCTTCCAGAAGTTTTTCAGGTAGTGAGATGCTTATTCTCTCCATACCTGTGATTCTATTCGCGAGGTTTTAAATCTTGCGCAGAGGTTTCCTCCCAGATGTGCTTGAAGTAGTTTCTGTACAGCTTTATGCAGCCCGGATTGCGGTTGTAGAGTGCAAAAAAGTAGTTTGCAGGGTCTTCGCTGGCAAGGATAAGCTCTCTGTCGTCGACCACAACGAAGCGAGAGTGGTCATGGGGGTAGCGCCTGTATTCCACGCCTATCCTGTCAAATAGCTCTACTGTGCTATCGCTGAACTCTCCCAGTGCCTTTATAACCACGCCCCGCTTATGCGCATCTTCCAGCGCCCTGGCGATAGCATCGCTGGTAACAGGCTTTATCCCCATGATGAGCACCTCACGCTGAGCACTCTCCAGCATTTTAATCAGCCTGTCGCGGATATTACCTCTGCCCTTGAGCATCCAGATTACCTCATTGAAGGAGACCTCATCCATGTGCTTCCTGTACACAGGTGTGAGTTTTTTTATCAGCTCCTCAACCGCCTTTACGCGGAGCCCGAGTTCCTTTGACAGTATCTCCCGCGGGTCAACTGCGCGGTATCTTCTTGGCCTCCCGGGCTGGACCACCACATACCCACGGCGCTCCAGGTTTTCCAGGATATCATACTCTCTGGAGTAAGGAATCTGAGCAATCTCGCGTATCTCTTTGACAGTCGCGGTGCCTTTCGCCACGAGCGCCAGGTAGGTTCGCGATTCGTATTCTGTGAGATTCATCAGCCTGAGATTCTCTATCAACCTCTCATCCAGCATTTGCATACCTCACTCTAATATAGTGGGAAAACTTTATATATATTATTTACTTAAAATCAAGTAAAAAAATTGGAGGTGTGACTGTGGTCGAGGCTGATGAGGTTCTGGATACCAGTGGCTTAAGCTGTCCAATGCCGGTGCTCAAGGCCAAGAAAGCAATGGACAACCTCGCCCCTGGAAAGGTCCTGAAGATAATAGCCACAGACAAGGGCTCAAAGGGCGACATACCTGCGTGGGCAAAGAACATGGGATTTGAGGTGTTGGAGATGAGCGAGGAAGGCGAGAAGTTTATATTCTATGTCAAAAAGGGAGCTGGTGAAAATGGGAAAGGAGAATGAGAAAAAAAAACTGTGTATAATTGTTAGCAAAGGGACCATGGATTCTGCATACCCGGCGCTTATACTTGCAAGCACCGCCGCGAGCATGGACTGGGATGCACACCTGTTCTTCACCTTCTATGGCCTGGATATAATCAACAAGAAGAAGTACAAGAGCCTAAAGGTTGCACCCATAGCAAACCCGGCGATGCCAATGCCCGTGCCAAACATTGTAGGCATGCTGCCCGGCATGACCGCCATGGCCACGATGATGATGAAGAGCATGATGAAGAAGAGCAATGTGCCCGGCATCGAGGACTTAATAAATATGTGCAAGGAGATGGGCGTTAAGTTCTATGGGTGTCAGATGACAATGGATGTGATGGGCTGCCCAGAGAGCGACCTCCTGCCTGTGGTGGACGCATGCCTGGGTGCAGCGGGTTTCCTCGACATCGCCAGCGACGCCGATATAACCCTCTTTATATGAGCGAGGAATAAGCTGATGGGAGGAATCCCGGAAGAGGTGGCTAGAACAGTATGTTCCCTCTGCACCTCGGCAAAGCTGGAGTCGATTAAGAAGGTGGACGCAGAGGCGCTGAAGGGTGAGATTGAAGAGAGGCAGGGACGAGGCTTTACAGGGGTGCTGAGGCTCAGCTTTAAGGAGGGAGAAAAGCTCGTCTCCCTGTACTTCCTCTTTCTCTGCGGCACAAGAGTTCTGGTGATGAAGGAGGTGGTTTCCCCCTCCGGCGATTCCACCTTCTATGCCGTCTCTGAAGCAGGGCTGAGGGAGGGTGCCCTTGAAATTTTGCTTGTGGAAGAGACGGCAATTAAGAGGGTGGCCGAGAAGCTACCAGAGGCCGCCAGCGTTGAAGTCGAAGCCCCCTCGCGAGCGGCATCTCCAGAGATACCTGATGAGATTCTGAAGTTTAAGCAGAGAATCATGGCCGATGCCGAGAAGGCGGCCCGGAAAGCCCTGGATGAGCTCAGGCCAAGGGCGAGCGTGGAGCACCTAAGAAAGAAGGAGCTCTCCGGTGAGAAGTGCAGAGAGATTTTGGATATTATCGAAAGGGAGCTCAGGACAACTTTCGGGGAGGTAAAGGGCAGGAACCTTCTCAGGCTCAGGCTTACAGAGATGAGGTTTAATGAAGAGGAAGCCTCCTGCGCGGCGGTGGTTGAACTTATAAACTACTTCAGGAATACCGCCCTTAAGAACAAACTGGGGAGGGAAGAAGCAGATAGGGTGGCTGACAGAATGCTGTGGAGGCTTGCGAAGATAGCTGAGGAGTAGCTAGGCAATTTCTGCGTTGGATTCTGGACATCTTCCGCTTCACCGTTAAAATTTTATATAATGAACATTAAATATATTTTAATGGTGATAAGGATGAAAAGTGCCAGTCTGGGAATTGTGTTAATTTTGGCTCTTTTTCTGGTTTCGGGTGTTTATGCAGCTGAAGTAAAGCCCTTCTACGACAGACCTCTTGTTCTGGGTGCAAGTCCTCTCCACATCATTCAGATGATGGGCTGGGGAGTTGCTGTTATCTTTGCCTGGAAATTCAGAGGGATGGTGGAGGGCGCCACAAGAGCATGGAACACCGTATTCGTGGGCACACTCCTTTTTGCTCTCAGAGTATACTGGAAGTTTGTACCTGGCTACGGTGAGTCCTTTCTGCTTCAGGAGATAAGATATTTCCTGGGCATCTTTGCAGCAGGGCTCATAATGCTGGGTTTTATTGACTACTATATTACAGCAAGCAGGATTATGGAGGTGGAGTAGATGCGCGGGGTTATTCTGACCATAATTGTCCTTATATTCCTCACAGCACCTGTATTTGCTTTAACCTCTGAGGAGAAGGCAACAATTGAAAGGGTCAGACTCATGGAAGATTCTATATGGCTCTTTGCTTCAGTTTTTCTGGTGTTCTTCTCCTATCAGCTCAGAAAAATTTATGCAGGCGGTGCCATGGAAAAGACCTTCACCCTATTTACCCTTGCCTTTGGTCTCATGATGTTATGGAAGTTCCTCGGTGTTATTCAACGCGTCTACGGTATAGAGGCCGAGCTGATTAGGGAGCTGATTGGCGAGGGCGGCTCAGGATTTATGATGGGGGTTGCCTATTATGCTATGTGGAGAATGCTTAAAGGAGAAGAATAGCGGTATGCTGGATGACAAGATGCTCAGAAATTTAATAAACCTGTGCAGCGGCGGGAAGTTCTCAGGGGTAGTGATGTTCAGCGAAGAGGAGTTCGATAGAGAGCTTGAAAGATTCAGGGTACAGGGCTTCTCCGGCGCCCTGCGCATCAGCTTCAGAAGTAATGGAAAGCTCCACTCTGAGTGGCTTATATTCTGTGACGGAGAACTAAAGGTGGTGGTTTATGAGAGGGATGTCGCAGCACTCGTGCCTGAATTGGAGATACTGGACGAGATTAAAGCCAGAGATGGTGCAGCCGAGATTATCGAGTTTCCTGACAGTGTGAGGAGAACTGTGGAGGAGATTCTGGAAGAGTACAGTCCTGCCGTAACACAGGAGGTAAAAACCGAAGAGGTGGTTGAGACTCCTATTGAGGACAGAGAGGCCCTGCTGAAGAAGTACAGAATAAGGGTAAATGAGGAAGAGATTCAGTTTCTAATAGAGGGATTCAGGCAGGAGGAAGAGGCGGACCATATTATTATCACCATGAAGGAATCACTGTCAAAGCTGATGGGCCCAAAGATGGCTGAGAAGCTCGTATATAGCGAGATGAAAAAGCTGGGCAGTGAGGGCGGAATACGGATGGACGATGTGGAGAGGCTTTTAAACAGGGTTTATAAGGCAATAGCTTTCCAGGTGGGAAAAAAGAAAGCTGGTGCGCTGATTGATGATATTAAATCCATGGCCGCAATAACCTAGAGCTCCCTGCAGCCGCCCCGGGAAACTGGGAAAACTATAAAAGAGTATCACTGAAAATAAGTAGTTGAATTTAAAAGAAGCCCCGGAGGCATTGGTGAAATGCAGGAGATACTGGAGAGGATTCTCATAGATTTTGTTAAAATTGGTGGTGTGACCGCAGCAGGTATAATCGACATGGATGGGCTTATTGTTGCTTCGCATTCCCCACGCATGAGTCATGAGGAGCAGGAGATGGTGGGCGGGATGATGGCCCAGCTTCTAAATGCGGCCATGGAGGTGTCTGCCACCACAGCTCTCGGCGATGTTCACGACCTGATATCTGAGATGGAAAATGGGAAATTCTTTATTATTACAGCCGATGGCGTCTTCTTCTGGTTTTTTACAGAGCCAAACATAAATCTCGGCTATATACGCGTACAGGCAAAGAAAACAGTAGCGAAGATTAAAAGCTCCCTCTCGAGCTAGGAAAAGTTTAATAGCGCAGACGACAACCTTATTTCATGGAGGCGAGGTTCTATACGCCAGCGGAGGAGGGTAAAGTCAGGTGCTATCTTTGCAATCACCGATGCCTTATCTCTCCCGGGAAGCGTGGCATATGCGGTGTCAGGGAAAATAAAAAGGGAAAGCTCTATACGCTTGTTTATGGCAAAGCTATAGCCTACAACATAGACCCTATTGAGAAGAAGCCCCTTTACCACTTCCTTCCCGGCACAACGAGCTACTCCATCGCCACAGTCGGGTGCAACTTCCGCTGCCTTCACTGCCAGAACTGGGAGATTTCCCAGATGCCCAGGGAGAGGGCTGAGATTGCGGGTTTAAGCCTTCCGCCTGAAGAGGTGGTGAAACAGGCTTCCAAGTACAACTGTGCGAGCATCTCCTACACCTACACAGAACCCACAATCTTCGCAGAGTATGCTATGGACTGCGCAAAGCTCGCAAAGGAAAGGGGAATCAAGAATGTATTTGTCACCAACGGCTACATAACCCCCGAAGCCCTTCGCGAGGTTGCTCCCTATCTAGATGCTGCGAACATCGACCTCAAGGGCTTTACAGAGGAGTTTTATCGCAAGGTTTGTGGCGCAAGGCTAAAGCCTGTGCTGGAGAGTATAAGGCTCTACAAGGAGCTTGGCATCTGGATAGAGGTTACGACACTGATAATCCCTGGCTACAATGACGATGAGGAACAGCTGAGGGGAATAGCGAGGTTTATAAAGAGCGTTGGCGAGAGCATACCCTGGCATGTGACGCGCTTCCATCCAGAGTACAAGCTTATGGGCGTCCCCTCCACACCTCTGGAGACCCTCAGACGGGCAAGGGAGATAGGTGAGGAGGAGGGGCTGATGTATGTTTATATTGGTAATGTGCTCGGCGAGGGAGAGGACACGCGATGCCACAGCTGCGGCGAGGTTCTAATTAAAAGGTATGGTTTTGATATCCTCAAATGCAGCATAGAATGCCCAAAATGCGGAGTGAAAATTCACGGAGTGTGGGAGTAGCTCAGGGGTAAGTCTTCCTAAAGATGTTCTCGATTTCCCTGTAAATCTCTTTTTTCCTCTCTTCTATTAGAAACAGCTTCTTTGCAATGGGAAGACTCTTAAATTCAACACTATTAGGGTCTATTTTCACCCTGCTCCCTCCTATTTGTTACTGGTATTTTGGAGGCCATTTCTACTCTGCACAAGAGTATATAAAATTTTCTTTTTGCCAGGGGCTGTTGCATATGGAAGCTTTGAGCAGGTTAAACAAAGAGCAGTTTAGAGTGAGGTGTTCCCGGCATGGTATTTGTGCTTTACAATACCGCTACACGAAAAAAGGAGCCTTTTATACCTCTAAAACAGGGAGAGGTTTCCATCTACACCTGCGGTCCCACTGTGCACGACTATGCTCATATAGGCAACTTTCGCACCTTTGTGTTTCAGGATTTGCTGAGGAGGTGGCTCAGGTACAGGGGCTACAGGGTAAAGCAGGTGATGAATATAACGGACGTGGATGAGAAAACCATTGAGAGGGCAAAGCGCAAGAGGGTTGGATTAAAGGAAATCACATCTCATTATGAGAGGGCATTTTTTGAGGATCTGGCAAGGCTGAACATGGAGAGGGCTGAGTATTATCCTCGAGCGAGTGAGCACATACCGGAGATGGTGAGGATAGCGAAGGAGCTCCTTGAAAGGGGCTATGCCTTCAGGGCAGAGGACGGCACTGTATATTTTGATGTGAACTCCTTCAAAGAGTATGGCTCCCTTTCAGGAAAAAGACCTGTTAAAAAGGTGAGGCGAAGGGCGAAGAGGGAGGACTATACACAGCCTGCCCACTTCGCTCTATGGATACCATGGGGTGAGAGGCAGGCGGTAGCTTGGGAGACAGAACTCGGCAGGGGAATACCCGCCTGGAACTGCGAGTGCAGCGCCATGGCGCTGAAGTACCTGGGGGAGAGCATAGACATCCACTCCGGAGGTGTTGACCTAATCTTCCCGCATCATGAGAATGGAAAGGGTATCTGCGAGGCGCTTACAGGAAAACAATTCGCCAGGTACTGGCTTCACTGCGAGCACCTAATCATCGAGGGGGAAAAGATGTCAAAAACGCTGAGAAACTACTTTACCCTCAGGGATATGCTTAAAAGGGGATACTCGCCTATCGCTGTTAGACTCCTGCTCCTTTCAAAGCACTACCGCAGGGAGCTCAACTTCACCTTTGAGAAGCTGGAAGAGGCTGAAGAAAGGGTAGAAGAGCTGAGGGAGTTTGTCGAGGAGCTTAGAGAGGTAGAAGGAGGAGAGAGCCGGGAGGAGGTGCGGGAAGACCTGAGGAGGATGAAGCTCGCCTTTGAAAATGCCATGGATGACGACCTCAATGTGGAAGAAGCTCTGAGGGCGTTTTTTAATTTTGTTGACACATATCGCGAGAAGGAAGTTGGAGGCAAGGATGCAGAAGAGATACTCAGGACCCTCAGGGAGCTGGACAGTGTGCTGGGGATTTTGAAGATGGGTAAGATTTAAGTTTGAGGAAAAATACCCTAACGTATAGTAAGAGGGGAGGTAAAAATGTTTGGAGGGGAGAGAAATTTTTTGATTCTCTGTGTAATATTTTTAATTGCAATTAGCGGATGCGTGGGTGAGAAGGTCTCGAGGCCAGAGGCACCTCCCATCCAGCCACCGAACCAGCTATCGAGGCTGGAGGCACCTCCTGCGACAGCACCTGTGCCTCCCCAAAGCCCACCTGCTGTGGAGTTCAGATTGACGAGGAAAATCGAAGTTGGCGATGGGGTTTACTCTGGAATCTTGGCCGTCAACGACTACTTTTATGTTTCCTTTGAAAATAATGGGCGCGTATACGTGAAAGAGTACGACCGCAATTTCACTCCCACCGGGAAACAACATCAGCTCACCAAAAGTGGGGAGAGGGTGGCGGACCATCAAATGGTCTTCGGAGATAACCACTTTTACCTCGTGTACAGCGTCCCTGAAAAGGGTGATTTAATTCTGAAGAAATTCGACAGGGACTGGAAGGAGATAGGAACCGTCACAGTAGTTTCCAATGCTCCAGAGCCAATAAATGATATGCTGCTCTCCTATGCTGATGGTTTTCTTTATGTAGGTACAGTCCAACCGCTGGGACAACCAGGGCAACAGCCACTTGGGCCGCCGGGACAACCACCTCCTCCTGGCTTTGGTCAGCATATATGGAAATACAGCACAGATTTGAGGCTTTTGGACGAGCTTGCGATAATGGATGTTCCCAGCGAAATAGGTTCAAGTATGCTCTTTGTAAATGGTACCTTTGTCATCGTCTCCTCAGACAGATTCTGGGATGACTCCAGTCTCATCGTGATGCGCTATGATGAAGACTGGAGCTTCATAGATTCAAAGGTCATCTCCGCAGTTTCAGGGGCAAATGAGCGTTTTCCAATGGGCTTTGTGTTTAGCAACGGGCGCTACTTCGTGAGCTACACCCATCAGACCGGCGATATCTCCTCACCCCCACCGGGCGAGCTACCCCCGGATTATGGGGATGTGATTTTAAAGGCCTTCGACCAGGACTGGAACCTGCTGGGCCAGACAAAAGTTACAGATGACCTCCCGGCAAACAGCGCGAATCGAGCCCATCTTGCCATGGTAGACGATAGGATTTACGTTTCCTACGATACCAGGGACTTCAAAATAATCGTTAAAGAATATCTCATCCGCGAGCTATCCTGAATACTCCCCGTGGCTACTTATTAACATTATTGTTATTTGAACGCGCTACTTTAAACACGTCCTCCTTAACCCATATCCAGAACAGGCTTCTCAGGCCTCTGGTTACCAGGCCCAGGTCGTCCAGGCTGCGTATTCCGAGCAGTCTGCGCAGGATATAGCGCGGTCTGGAGTAAAAGCGCTTGAAGGCGAGCCTGCGCAGCTCCTCTATCTCCTCCTTTGTCATTGTGTGAGGTATAAAGGCGGCGCCCTCAAAGGTGAAATTTTCCCATCGCCCCGACATCCTTCCGAGCTCATCAACGCGGTCGTAGAGCTCTGTGCCCGGGAAGGGCGTCATCGTATGGAAGTTCACAAAGTCGGGGTCAAGCTCAATGGCAAACTCGATTGTTCTCAAAGCCTCCTCGTAGGTCTCCCCGGGTATGCCAAAGATGAATGCGGTGACCACCTTCAGCTTCGCCTTCTTCGCAGCCTTAACTGCTCGCATTGTCTGCTCGAGGGTTATGCCCTTGCGCAGGGCATTCAGATTCTTCTGCACCCCGCTCTCTGCGCCGAAGAAAATCGCCCAGCACCCCGCGCTGCGGAAGGCCTTAAGCAGAGCCTCATCCACCTGATTCACGCGTGCTGAAACGAACCATGTGAAATCCAGGCCGCGACGCTTAATCTCTTCGGCTATTCTCATTGCACGGGAGTAGTCACCGCAAAAGGTGTCGTCCAGGAAGCGTATCTCCCGGTAACCCTGCTCCAGGCAGAATTCAATCTCTTCTAGCACATTCTCAACACTTCTGTAGCGTATCCTGCGTTCGCCTGTGAGCTGGTAGCAGTATATGCAGCGCGCATTGCACCCTCGCGAGGTCATAACTATTGCAACCGGCTTTCTCCGGTAGGTTCCGGCTGGCGGTATGTAGAGGTTTTTGTCCTCCAGCAGGTCCCTCGCAGGGAATGGCAGCGCATCGAGGTCTTCGATGGGTTTTCGGGGAGGATTTTTCAGGATTCTTCCATCTTCTCTGTAAATTATTCCCCTTACCCCCTCCAGCTTTCTGTCCTTTTCCAGCCTTTCCAGAGCCTCGCGCAGGGTGAGCTCTCCCTCACCCACCACCACGGCATCCACCGCCTCAGCCTCCACAAGCGCCTTCTCCCCCATCGCCGTGGGATAGGGTCCACCGGCGCAGGTAAAGGCATCACTTACCTTTTTGACATCCTCTGCCGTCTTAACCGCCTTTTTCCAGAGGGGGGTGTTCGCATATATCCCGACAAAATCAGGGTCAAAACCCTTAATGCGCTGTACAACCTCATCATGATTGAGAAAAGAGCCGTCGAGGAACTTAACCTCATGTCCCGCCTCGCGCAGCGCTGATGCAATATAAAGCAGGCCCAGAGGCTGCCAGTAGTTCACCTGCGCCTTTGCGGTTTTTGTTGGAAATATTTCCTCAGGCAACCAGGAGGGCATTACAAGCGCAGCCCTCACCTCGAACGTACCTCCTCTATATATTCCGCAACGCAGTTTACTGTGAGCAGGTCATGTCTCTCGCCTAGGATATTCTTCGCCGCCTTTATCCCTGTTTCCATTGCATGGTCCATATTATGGTAGCGGAACATCCCTGTTCTTCCCACCAGCTGAAGATTCTCAAATTCTGAGAGATAGTCCAATATCACCTCATAATGCCTGTGATATCCCACCTCAAGCAGCGGGTACGCCTTTGGTACGCGTACCACGCAGGAATCTATAACCTCTTCCTCCTTCAGGAAACCCAGCTCCTCCAGGTGTTCCACAGTAAGCTGCACGAGCTCCTGGTCGCTCATGTTCCACAGCTTCTCACCCGAGAAGCAGAAGTACTCAGCCACAAGGGAGGTTTTACCCTCGGGAGACATCGCCCGGCTCCAGTTGTTGGGCTCGTGTATTCTGCCAAAGGGCACCTTCTTTTCGGGTATATATATCCAGCTCAGTGAGGTTACCCTGGGTTTGTCAACCATAACAGCAACTATAATTGTATCTCTGAACCTCAACCTGGAGGCTGCGCTGAGCACCTCTTCAGGCGGCTCGGGGGAGAGCATCCTAACAATGCTTGTGAAGGGAATGCTGGAGATGTAGTTTGAAGCTTCGATTGTAATTTCGCTGTCGCAGTTCTGTGCTGTGATACTCTGTATCCTCCCCTGTGAATGCATAATCTTCTTTACCTCACAGCCCAAAAGCACTGGGTTGGGCGCTATCTCCTCCCTCAATCTCTCTGCCAGCCTTCCTATCCCCTTCGCCGGATAGGTGAACTCCCTTATCAGTGTCGCTGGTTTGCGATGATTGATTTTTAGCAGAGCATCTTTAAGCGCAACACTGAGCGAGAGCCCGCGGATGCGCTGAGCCACCCACTCTGCACTTATGTGCCTGCAGTCTATACCCCACACCTTTTCGCTGTACTCCTTAAAGAAGATGTTAAACAGCTCCCTGCCGAAATGGGCTACCACCCAGTCCTCCAGGGAGACTATTCTTTTCCTGGGATGCAGCCTCTCCCGGGAGTAGTCTATTACTATCTTTGCACTCTCCTTCATTCCCAGACCGAGGAGGGCATTGACCGGTTTAAGGGGATAGTCGAAGTACTTACCCCGCATTAAAATCTTGCTGCTTCTTTTCGACACCACCAGCTCATCGCTGAGCAGCTCTTCCACAAGCTCAGCTATCTCCTGGTTCTTTGTGAAGAAGCGGTGCCCGCCCAGGTCAAAGCGAAAGCCGTTGTGCACAACAGTGCGTGAAAGTCCGCCTGCCTCGGAGCCCTTCTCAACCACAATCACGGGCTTCTTAGCCTTTGCCAGCGTATACGCTGCTGCAAGGCCGGCCAGACCAGCGCCAAGCACAGCAGTTTCAAATTTTCCACTCAACTTTCAGGTAACCTCCAGGGATTTCTTACTCGTTTCTTATCTCACCAAGGGTATGAGTTTAACGTCGGCACCCTGCACAGTATGTTTATCCAGAGTGACGTCCAGGAATTGTCAAAGAAAATCACACAGCACCTTCTTTCTTTAGATTTAATAAGAAGTCAAGTAACAATAAAAAATAAAAAAAGAGAGAGGAGTTTAGTTCCTCTTCATGTACCTCCTGCGGAGCGCATATCCTACGAGCGGAAGTGCGGCCAAGAGAGCAACGCTGGTAGGTCCACAGACGCCTTTACCGGTGGCTTTTGCCTCTTCAGCGGTCTTCTTAACCTCTGCAAGCTGCTTCTCCAGTTCGGCAATCTTAGCGGCGTTGTCGGAGGCTGCATCTCTTACTTCCTGCATTGGAGTCTTCGGGAAGTTCTTGTATATGTTGAAGTTATCTGGCTCCATTGGCAGGTATAACTCGTTTGCCCACTCTCTCAGAGAACCGTCGTAGTTCTTGACGTTGGGATACCCCAGGATCTCGTGGAGTATGAACCAAGTCGTCGAAGACCTAACACCAGTGTTGCAGTACACTATGATCTCCTTATCGGGAGTGATACCCTTCTCCTCGGCCATCTTCTTTAGCTCTTCGGCGGGAAGGAACTTCTTCTTAGCTTCGGAGACTTCCTCAGGGGCTGACCACTGAATCGCTCCCGGTATGTGACCGCTTCTCACCCACTTGCTCACCGAGAACTTTTCCCCATCGTAGAAAACCTTAGGCCTAGTATCAACGAAGATAACCTTGCCTGTCGCAAGACCACGCATGACGTCAAACTCTTTCACGGCGTATATCTTTCCGTTTGGTGGGTACTTAACAGGGTAGTCGCGCGGCTCAACCGCAGGTACATCCGCAGTTAAGGGGCGTCCCTCTTCCTTCCATAGTTTCTTAGTGCCGTCCATCACGCTTACCTTCTCAACCTTCCAGTACTTCAGCGTCCAGTAGAAGCGTGTCGCTTGGGTCAGACTGTCAGCGTATATCACTATGTGGGTATCAGGGGTAACTCCGAGTTTCTTCATCACCACTTGCATTTCTGCGAGACCAAGAACCATACGGTTTGTGTGGGGTGGGAATACCTCACTACTCCACTTGACATGTACCGCTCCTGGGATGTGCTCCTTGTCATATCCCTTCTTGCTCACTTCAACAAGGCGTATCTCAGTCTGGTCTGGGTTCTTTATTGTGTCCAGGTTCTGCTGAACCCAGTCCATAGAGACAAGCGGACCAGGGTACTCTGCTGCACTTACCAGCGAAACACTGGCAAAAAACAGCACTCCTACAAACAGCGCCATTAAACCTTTGTTCATACCCTCCACCTCCTTATTTTAGCGGGTTGGCAAATTTCCACCACTTTCACCTCCTCTTGTTAAATTATTTTTTAATACATCTGAGGCCTTGTTGTTTTTACATTAAACATGCCGATTTATTAGGTATAGGAACATGTATTTAAATTTTTCGAAAACTTTTACAGAAACCACGAAAATAGACTGAAAGCCCTTACATTAAATTCGAAACTACCAATTCTGCATAGGCAAGGCATCAAGCTCAGCTTTTAAATTCTCTTCATTTAAGACGACGCTACAAATATTACTGGGCAGGTTCTTCGGCAAGGGCTGCTCCCAGGATAACCTCCCTGTAATTTCCGCAGCACCCCTCATCCCAGATTCCCATCTTGAGCTCAACGTTTAGAGCTTCGTAGGCTGTAATATTCGCGGGTAGCTTCGCTTCAACCCTTATTGGTGTGCCTGCGGTTATGTTCATTGTTTCGAAATCTCTGATACCATATATATCCGGTGAAATGTTGATAATCCTCAGAGTCATATTGTTAATAAGCACCTCAGCACCTTCACCCCACACTGTGAAGTTATCCACAGCTTCCGTCTCAACCACCACTGCATCTTTATCCAAATGTATCTTTGGTTCTTTTAATGCGCCAAAAGTGGAATACGTGCCATTTATTGTATAATTCTTATAAAGCATTCGAAAAACAAACTTTTCTAACGTGTCCTTTTCCTGAAAACCTGTAATTCTCATAACTTCTCTCCCGCCAGAATCAAAGAAAATAAAGTATGGTACCCCTCTGACACCGTATCTTTTCACAAGTTCCTTTTCTGTATCATAGTTGGCAAGAAAGAATTTTACATTCTCATGCTCTTTTTTGAGTTCTTCAATTATGGGCTGCTGCTCTATGCACGCCCTGCACCAGCTGGCACCTATCTCAAGAATCACGGGTGAACCACCCTTTAGTGCTATGTCGAAATCCTCCTCATTGTAATTAAAGGGAAGTTCCGTCTGAGTTTTAACACATGCTGCTGAGATTATAATTATTAAGATGACTGGCAAATATTTCATGATTCCAATAGGCATGAGGTTATATTTAAAAATTTTCAATGAATCACTTCCTGAAGCTCTTCTTCATCCATAGATAAATTGCAAAAAAACTGATAGTGCCCAGGAGCACCGCCGTACCCTGGGATATATCCACAGCTTGGGCAAGGGTAAGCTTGCCGATACTTGTCGTGTCCATTAAAACTTTCTTTACCAAAATGTAACTCTCACCGAAGGCACCAATACCAACAAGCATGCCAAGAAGCGCAACCATCGAGGTAACATAACCCTCACCTATCCTGTACAGCGTCCCAGAAGCGCACCCCCCGGCGAGGACCATACCTATGCCGAAGATTATCCCTCCCATAACTGTAAACAGCCCGGCCTCCTTTATGTAGGGATAGGTTTCAATCAAGCCCATGCGATTAAAGAGGAAGAATGCAGGCGTTAGCAGGGCAAGGTAGAGCATCACAGCGCGAAGAATCTGGGTATGACGGAAGAGGAAGAAGTCTCTAAACGCGGAGGCCATACAGAACTGTCCGCGCTCAAGCACAAAGCCTATAGCAACCCCGAAAACAAAGCCAATCAGAGCCTCCATTCAAACCACCCGCATCAATATCTTACCACCGATGTAGGCACCGAGGGCTATGGCGGCAAAGGCAATTATACTGGATATCGCGAGCTGGGGTACACCCGACATTATATGGCCGATGTTACAGCCTATAGCTAGGCGAGCACCATAGCCCATCAGCAAACCCCCTATAAAAACCTGAAGAAAGCGTAGCTTAATCCGAGGGATGCGCAGCTTAAAATCACCGCCCAAGTAAGCGCCAGCAAATGCACCCAGGATTATCCCGAGGTTCAGGTAAACACGCCAGTTGAGCTCAGGTTTATAGCGCTGGAAGTAGGCATTGTTTGCCACATGCTCGGGAACAAACAAGTTTTCAACATAGGCAACAAAATTGCTCTCACCGGTGGTTATGCTCCAGGGACGGTCAAGCGTCATGTACAGAAGAAGATTCAGCATTGCCAGAAGAAGTGCCGCTTTAACTGGCGAAAGGTAGCGCATCCTATTACCCTTTAACAATTATAGTTATAGTAAACTCAGGTCCATTTTCCTCTATGGTGTACTCATGTCCCTGCTCCTCCATCTCCAGGGGAATGCTCTTCTTTGCAGGGGGGTGGTCTGAAATTACCCTGAGCACCTCCCCCGGCTTCATCTTCCTTATCTCATTCACACAGCGCACTAGGGGAACAGGGCAGATTTCACCCCGTACGTCGAGAATACGCATTCATTCCACCTTTGTAATTGTCAACTCATAGCTGTCCTCGCTCTCATTGAAGTTATAGCCAGAAATTATCATCTCCTTCCCAAAAATCTCCTCAAGAATTCCGCACAGCATCCCGGCCTCCAGGTTATATATGGGCGGAAGTGACTTAATACCCAGACCAGAAGGTGCATCTTCTATTATTGCCTTCATCTCAGGTTTAACCACGTCCAGCTCAAGAATTTTAATCTTCCCGAAACCCGTGTTCCTGAGTATTATTGAGCACAGTTCATAAATTCGGGTGCGTTTGCTAACTTCTTTCAGCTCTGGATACTGCTTTAGAACAAGCTGTGCATATTTTTTGCCCATATCCCTCCCTATAAGGCGGAGAAGCATCTCAGAACCTTCGCCGATTATCTTGTAGAGACTTATCCTCAGGGTGCTGAGCGCCTCGCTGAAAATTATAGTGCACCTTTCATTCATCATCATGGGGTTGCCGGTGTCGTCGTCCAGCCATATATATGGGATGTACTTTTTTGAATTCTCCTTCATTTAATCACCTTGTAACCTTCCAGAAGCAGTGTCCCTCTGTCCACAAGGTATGCATAGAAATCTGCTATGACCGGATTTTCAAGCGCCTTCTCCGTGGTTATCGCATATATAGGCCTCTCATCGGTGAAGTCCTTTATCTCCTTTATTACAACAAGACCTCCCTCTTCGTAGCGTTTTGAAAGCACATAACTTGCGATAGCAGTACCCAGTCCCGAGGAGACGCCATAAATCTGGGAGAATATATCGTTTACACTGCACTCAATCTTCTGCTCATTCTCTATGTTTTTCAGCTCTCGCAGGGTGTCCTCGATGGCGGTGCTGCTGTAGCCCTTATTCAGCGTGACCATGGGATAGGAGAGCACATCCTCCACGGTGACCTCTGATTTCTTGGCCAGCTCGTGGGTGGGTGGGACTATCAGAACAAAGCGGTCGTAGCCTATCTCCTCAACGCGGTAGCCATCGCCCAGCTTTAGGAGCGTCGGATAACCTGCGAGAACAACGCTTACCTCCCCGTGCTCTAAAAGCTCTAGGCAGGTGTACTCGCCGGTAAGCTTCACCCTCACATCCACATCAGGACGGACAGCCTTGTAGCCCATTTGAATCTCTGCAATTATGGGAACGCCCACGCACCCTATACCTATGTTTACAATCTTTGTGCTCAGGTTCTTTATCCCCTTCTTCGTCTTTTCAAGAAGGGCAAAAACCTCATTTATGCCGTTGTAGGCAATTTCTCCCTCCCTGGTGAGTCTCACACCACTCACATTTCGCTCAAGAAGTCTCGCCTCAAAAAACTTCTCTACAGCATCGATATGCAGGCTTATTGTGCTCACACTCATACCCTGCGACTTTGAGGCGCCGAGAAAACTTCCCTCTTCAACAACCTCCTTAAAAGTTTGAAGGTAATCAAGCCTGAGCTTCACACGGCAGCACCTTTTTTTATTATTTCGATAACCACTTTAAGATTTTTCGAAATTAGTATAAAGCGGGCATTTTAAATAATCTCAAGCTTTTAGAAATATTTTTTATAATATAACAATCTCATTTTTCAATAAGTTGGCCGTTTTTCATCACAAGCATGCGCTGCGTCTGCGCTGCAAGCTCATGGCTGTGGGTGACCAGCAGGATGGTTGTACCCTCAGATTCATTCATGGTTTTGAGCAGGTCCATCACCTGAATCTCAGACTCCTCGTCCAGGTCTCCAGTTGGCTCATCGGCGAGAATAATCTGCGGGCTGTTCATGAATGCCCTCGCAATTGCGACACGCCGTTGCTGTCCACCGGAGAGCTGCGTGGGGTAGGCGTTTATCTTGTCCTGCAGACCAACAAGCTCCAGAAGTACCCGCGCTCTTCGTGACTCCTCACTTCCAACCTTTCCGGAGAGGGCCGCTGGCAGAAGCATGTTGTCCCTCACCGAAAGTGTCGGAATTAAACTGGAAAACTGGAACATGAAACCTATCTTCTTATTCCTCAGGCGAGAAAGCTTCTCGTCGTTCAGGCTCCAGATGTCAATACCATCAATGAGCACCTCCCCGAAGGTGGGTTTTGTAAGTCCGCCTATCAGCGAGAGCAGCGTTGTCTTCCCACTGCCGGAGTGCCCAACTATGGAGATGAACTCACCCTCTTCTACGGTGAGATTAACATTACGAACCGCCTCAACCTCCTGCTCACCCAGCCGGTATATCTTGGTCAGCCTGTGGGTCTCGACAACCATCTACTCACCCGACCTTATTGCCTCGTAGGGCTCAAGCTCTGCACTCCTGTAGGCAGGGTAAAAGCTTGCCAGGGTGCTCAGGAACAGTGATACATCGATTATCACAAAGCTTATCACAGCCACGTAGAACTTGTTGGGTATGAGGTAGGGCATGTTCAGGTAGCTTATCACGAAGTCCTGGAAGCCTGTTAGAAAGGCGTAGCCCGTGAGCATGCCGAGGACGCTTCCGAATGTTGCCAGGATGTACGCCTCCGCGATAACTTCGCCGAAGATAAAGCGCTTCGTCGCGCCTAAGGCGCGCAGTATTCCAAACTCGCGGCGGCGCTCATTGACACTCATTGAGAGGATTACAGAGACGAGAATCACCGCCGTTAGCCAGGTGAAGGCGCTCAGGGCAAGGAGGCTGCGCAGCAGCACCTGCATCTGCTTCTTTACGTTGCCCAGAGCTTTCTGAGCGACCACAGCATTCAGCTCAGGAAAGTAGAATTCAATCGCCTTTGCTATGCGCTCACTATCAGCACCGGGCGCAACCTGTATAACAAGCGCAGAAACCTCCCCCGGGCGCAGCGCAATATCTGCGATATCATCATACTCCCGAGAGCGCTTCGCCATCCAGTAGAGCCGGTCAAGGGGCATGAAGATACCCTTATCAAAATAGGCAACGCCTGTGCTGGGCATCTTCGCACCAATAGTGAAGGGGAACCCGTAAAGGTAAACCTCGAACCCCGGAACCCAGTCATAGCCGGAGCCCGCGATTGTCTCAAACGCCTTGAGACTGCCAAGCTGTTTCTCCACCCAAGGCTTTATTATGAAGTCCTTTCCTGGATCGAAGCCTATTATGAATATACCGGGCTTGAAGCAGCATTTCTGGTCGGAGGTCTCCAGAAATACGAGTGGTGCAATCTTCTCCACGCCCTCTATGGCTGCAATGCGTTCCTCGTACTTCCTGCTCATATACTGCGTCGATGGGGCACTACCCAGAAGGATTGCGCTGAGGGGCTCTTCCGCGCCGCGAGGCACCACCATTACGTCTGCACCAAGTTGAGCTATCCCAAGCTCAAGAGAAGAGGACATACTCTTCATAATTATAATTGAGGAGAAGAGCGTAGCCGAGGCTATGGCTATAGCTATGACCACACCCACGGTGCGAAACTTCCTCTTTTTTATGTTCTGCAGCGCAAGGTAGAGTAGGTCCATCTTCATGGGTATGCTGTTTTAGG
The DNA here is from genome assembly GCF_054014795.1 of Candidatus Pyrohabitans sp. NCBI lineage: Archaea > Methanobacteriati > Candidatus Hydrothermarchaeota > Candidatus Pyrohabitans > Candidatus Pyrohabitans sp. Next base: position 25,290 of record NZ_JBPMGE010000093.1, read on the forward strand.
AGAGAGGAGTTAATAAATATTTTGTTCAGTCCTGCTGGGGCTCTTTTCACGTTCTGATGCATTTTATCCTGTTTCACTGGAAAATCATTGCCTAAGCTATGTTTTATTACAGGTTGCGGTATTTTTCAACCGCAGATGCGCCTCTTAAAACCTGCTCTACTTAATCTCAACCTCCTCCCTTCTGAATCTCTTTGCCTCCTCGTCCCAGACCCAGGAGGCTATCTCCCCCTTCAGGTTTGCAATAATATAGGAGGCTCTATCCCAGCTCGCCTTTGTCTGGTCTATACCAGAGGGTGTGATGCTTCCCATTGGATGGGAGTGGTAAAACCCCAGAACCTCCATCCCCCTTGCCTCAATGTCGCTCAGCGCTTTTACCAGGTCTTCAGGGGCTATGGTGTACCTTACAAGGGGGTTGCGGGAGACATTCCTGCACGGGTAAACCGCCATCGCAAGCTTGCGCTTACCCTTAACATGCCCCGCCACTATACCGCACGCTTCCCGGGGGGCCCTATTCTTAGCGTCCCTGAAAATTTCATCCGCCAGCTTTCTGGTTAGAACCAGCATTGCCATTCTCTCACTCATGGGCCAGTGCATAGATGACGCCGTCTAGGCTGGAGATGAAGACCCTGCCCTCTGCAATGGCTGCTGAGGAGTATGTCATGTTGCCCACAGTGTAATTCCATAGCATCTTCCCGCTCTCAGCGCTGAGGGCGTAGAGATTTCCATCCAGCGCGCCGATGTACACCACCCTGCCCGAGACAGTTGGGGAACCAATAAAACGCGAACCTACCTCTGTTTTCCACACCTCTTCGCCGGTTTCAGCGTCCACCGCATACACATAGCCGTCGTAGCTTGCAAAGAAAACCCTGCCCATAGAGATAGCGGGCGTGGAATCTATGGGTGCGCCGGTTTCAAAGCTCCACACTTCTCTGCCGGTTTCAGCGTCCAGGCTGTAAAGGAAAGAGTCCTTTGAGGGGATGTACACCCTGTTATTATAGACCGCAGGCGAGGCGTGTATAAATCCCCCGGTTTCAAAGCTCCACAGCGTTTTTCCTGTCATTGCATCCAGCGCATAAACCCTGTGCTCATGGTAAGAGGAGATAAACACCCTGCCGCTGGCAACTGCCGGCGAGGAGTGTACCTGCCCTCTGGTCTTCTTCTCCCACAGCTTCCTGCCGTTCTCGGCGTTAAGGGCTATTATGGAGCCGTCGAAGGAGCCGAAATACACTATGCCACCGGCCACCGCCGGTGATGTAAGAATCTCACCCTTCGTCTTGTACCTCCAGAGCTTCTCTCCAGTGGTTAGGTTGAGACAGTAGAGTGAGCCGTCGTAGCTGCCGATGTACACCTTACCCCCGGCTACCGCTGGTGTGGAGTGCACCTCACTGCCAGTGGGGAACTTCCACAGCACTTTCCCGCTTTTGGCATCGAAGGCGTATAGATGCCAGTCAGTGCTGCCAATGAGCACCTTGCCCTGAGCCAGCACTGGAGAAGAATAGCCAATCTGCCCCTGTGTAGCACTCTGCCAGAGAAGCTTCAGGGGAGGCACTTCCTCCTCCTGTGCGACGCCGCTGTGCTTGAGGTCGTGCTGGAACATGACCCATCCGGGACCCTCGCTGTTTATGTCCTTCAGGGGCCTGCTCGATGTGCATCCGGTAATAAGCGCAAGCAGAAGCAGAGTAACGAAGAATGAACGCATAATAAACCATAGTTTTTTATGCGTATTAAAATTTTCGCAGATTTTTGCAGTATAACAAAGGCTTACAACTGGAGTTTAGATGTTAGATAATACTAAAGGATGTGATGAAAATACCACCTTTGCATATACAGATGGCGTGGTTCAGTATCTTCCTTCTCATGCTTCCCTCTGGTATAGCCCGCGAGGGCGGCGATTACCATATAAACAGGATAACTGTGACTATAGACCTGCAAACAGGTGAAGAGGAGTTTAATGTGGACCTGACCTCTAAGATAGAGGGGCTGAGATACTTCGATTTTGCCTTTCACCTGCCTTTAAAAGCCTATGCAAGTGGTGAGCAACTGAAAATCGAAGGGTTTGGGGTTAAAAAGAGGGTGTACTTTCCGCAGCCTCTAAAAGAGGGGGAAGATATCGCCTTCACCATGAAGGCAGTTGATAAGATCAATTTCAACGAAGGTACATACTTTTACAAGGGATTCTCCACCCCCTATAATATCGACACCTTTCGTCTTCTTGTAATATTCCCGGAGGGCGTCTTTCCAGAGACCAGAACCTTCAACCGCAGCATACCCAACTGCTGCTCTTCAGACACATTCCAGAGGAGTACAAGCATCCCTCCCGATGGTGTTGCCATTCAGGACGGCAGGGTGGCACTGATGTGGGAAAGAACCCTGAAGCCGGGAGAGAGCTTTGAGGTGGGTATACATCTTCCGGAAAAAGAACGCGCCAACTATCTTCTCATAGCAACACTACTTATGGCATCTCTTACGTTCCTCGTGGGATTCCACTATGCAAAACGCAGGCGGCGTGTGGAGGTTGCCAGTATCTTCCTTAACGAGGAAGAACGCGCAATAGTGGAGTTCATCCGCAGTCAGGGAGGTGAGGTGCTCCAGGAGACCATCTGGAAGAGCGAAATTCTCCCATTCTCGCGACCTAAAGTGAGCAGGATAATCTCTGAACTTGAGTCTCGTGGGCTAATAGTGCGCGAACCTTATAAAAAGACGTTCAGGGTGAAGCTTAACGTTTAGTGACGTATATACCCTGCATAGACATGGTTTTATGTTAAATATAGATAATTTTTATTTTGAATATTACGTTTTCAATTGATAAATATAAATACCACTTCAGATGCCTTTTCAGATATGAGACTTCTCTGGTTTGTGGTGCTGATTGCTTTTACCATGCCTGTGGTACATGGAGAAACTATACTGAAGAAGGTCGATGTCAATGCAGATTTGGAGAAAGGCGAGGAGTTAATGTTAATTTATGTGGAATCTGACGAAGAGGTGCTGATTCCAATCCAAGGTGATGTGCAGGTGGTAGGGGAGGATATTGATGTTACGGGAGAGGGTATCTTAGTTCCTCCTGGGAAGCATGAGATTAGAGCCTTAATCAGGACGGAGAGCAGGATGATCGGAAAGGAGTATTTTTACTACAGGGAGATTTGCTTCCCATATTTTGTGGAGAACCTTCTCCTCGCTGTTAAGCTGCCTGAGAATTCCTTCCCGGATGTTGTGTCTGCTAATTTCCCCTCTAGAGCTTCGAGGGATGTGACAGTTGCACCGGACTACATAAATATCCAAGACGGACAGGCTATCCTCATCTGGAACAGGAGTCTAAGGGCAGACGAATCATTCCAGGTAGGGATTTTTTATCCTGTAAAGAACAAACATGGATACTACTACGCAATTCTTGTTTTTGCAGCGGTATTGATCTCTGCGATATGCTTAACTTATTACAAAAGGATAAATAGGAGACAAATTAAAAAAATTACACCATCTTTATCAAAAAACCGCAAAATTGAGCTCACTGACGATGAAGAGCTTATTCTATCTCTTATTAAGGCGAAAGGTGGAGTTGCCCTGCAGAATGACATCTGGAAAGCAGAATGCATCCCATTTTCCAGGCCAAAGGTGAGTCAGACGCTTTCTAAGCTGGAAAATAAGGGTATAATAAGAAGAGAACCTTTTAAAAGGACATATAAAATTTATATAACAGATGAAAACGTGTTGTGACGCTTTTTTTCAGGTGATAGTTCTTTTAAATGCGAATCAAAGAATGTAAATTTAAATAAAATTTCAGATTTCAACAGAAAAATATAAATATATTCCCTGTTTTATAAAAGATTGGCATTTCTATGCCGGAACGTGTGGCTTTTGCCACATGTTCACCTCCCTTTCAAAAGGAGATATATAAAACAGGAGGTCGCCTAGGAAATAAAATATAGGAGGGTGAGAACTGTGGGAGAAAGCAAGTCGATAGAAATGGAGAAAAATCGGTTGTCGCGTAGAGCATTCCTTGCCGGAACAACAGGGTTTGCAATTGGGGTGGCTGTCGGCTCTGGAGGCCTGGGCCTGCTGTCAGGCTGTACGTCAAAACCTGAAGAAAAGCATAAATGGCCATGGCCATACAAAAAAATAGACCCTAACAAAGCCGCGAAGATAGCCTATGAGAACTGGTATAAGGACTTTTGCAGCTATGCAGTTGCGAGCGCTATACTTATTCCACTTCAGGAAACAGTCGGAGAACCATACGCCTCATTCCCTGTAGAATCGACCAGGTGGGGGCATGGTGGTGTACTGGGCTGGGGAACAATATGTGGAACATTACTTGGGGCAGGGTTTGCCACTGGTCTTATAGCGGGTAGAGAAGGTGAAAAAATACTCAATGACGTGATGGCCTGGTATACCCAGACAAATCTACCAATTTATACACCCGCAAGCCCAAAAGCAAATATCAAAAATAAGAGTACGAGCAACTCACCCCTCTGTCACATCTCAGTCGGCAGGTGGATGGAGAAGGAAGATGTTAAATTCTTTTCACCTGAAAGAAAGGAGAGGTGTGCCAGACTTTCGGCAGATGTGGCAGTGAAAACGGTGGAGCTTTTGAATGACTGGGCAGATGGCAAGTACAAGCCAGTCCATGGCTCTCAAGCCAAGACACACCAGATGCCCTCTCAGAATAACTGTGTCGATTGTCACGGCTCAAAAATACCAAAACTTCCAGGGGTTTAAGGATACCCCTTATTTTTTCTTTTTTACATGTGTTGAAATCTTATTCTGACGAAAGAAGATAATAGCCCCGATGGATTCTGAACACAACTGCAGACAGTTGCACCATCATATTGCGGTATTTCCCGCCAGTCAATACCGCTATGATATAGCCCCGGGCGGATTCGAACCGCCGTCGCAGGATCCAGAGTCCCGCATGATTGACCGCTACACTACGGGGCTGTCAGTTTTTATGTAAGCTTTAACGACTTAAGCATTATAGAAAGGGATTTATACCCCCGGCTTAACCTATATAGCACTCCTCAAGGCGGTGCTCCAAACATGCGTGCGTATCTGGAGATTCTCAGACCGGCGAACTGCGCAATGGCGGCATTTGCAGTGTTTCTCGGGGCCACCATAGCCTCGGGTAGCTTCAGCATCTACTATGTTGCCCTAGCGTGCGTTGTGGCTTTTCTTGTGTGCGGCGCCGGCAATGTGATAAACGATTTCTACGACTACGAAATAGACAGGATAAACGCCCCCCACAGGGTGCTTCCCAGAGGAGCTCTAAAGAGGTGGGTGGCGAAGAATTATGCGCTGCTCCTCTTTACACTGGGCACAGCCCTTGCGCTGCTCATAAGCACAGCCGCCTTCCTTCTCGCTGCCTTTAACTCAGCGCTCCTCTACGCATATGCCTGGCGGATAAAACGCACAGGCGGGCTGAGCAAGAACCTCACTGTAAGCTACCTTGTAGCATCGCCCTTTCTCTACGGCGGCATTGCAACCTCGCAGCCATGGGCAACGCTAATATTCGTCGCCCTCGCCGCTTTAGCAAATACCTCCCGTGAGATTGTAAAGGACATCGCAGACCTGAGAGGCGACCTGGGCGAGTGCAGAACCCTGCCTGTGAGGATAGGCGTGGAGAAGAGTGCCTACATTGCAGCTGCCTTTCTCCTCGCCGCTGTGATTCTCAGCCCCCTCCCATACCTTATGAATATCCTTGGTATCCTCTACCTGCCCCTTGTGGGCATCGCCGATGCTGTCTTTCTCTACTCCCTCCTTGTGCTTCTAAAGAGTGGTGAAGCCGCAAAAAGCGCCAGGTACATAAAGGTGGCAATGTTCATTGCTCTGCTCTCCTTCCTCGCAGGCGCTGTGCGCTAGAGCTGTGCAAGTCTTCCCAGCTCAGTGCCGTCCAGGAGGTAAGCTCTGGCACGGGAGATGTCGACCAGCTCCTCCCTCAGCAGAGGGCCCTGCCCATGAATCACACCCCCGCGGTTGAAGGGCACCCCCTCAATAAGCTCATTGAAGGCGGGCATGACTGTTATGCGCGGACTTTTGCTCAGCCCCAGCCCTGGCAGCGCCTCATCTCTGAACTCCAGCTCCAGCCACACCTTTTCGCGCATTCTTGCGCCCAGCTCGTCCACGAACTCCACCGCCGGGTGGTTGTGCGCCAGCACTATCCGCGCGAAGTCCAACCGCGAGGTACGGCGATGCCCGTGCAGAAGGAGCACATCACCTATAACAAGGCTGTCCACCACCTGGGTTGAGGGAAGCAGCCTCTCTATACTCCCATCGTGGTTCCCCTTTATGACAATCACCTCTGCCTTAGATTCAAGAGCATGGACAAGCTGTGGAACCTCCGCATACTCCTGCCAGCTTGCCTTTGGTATGCTGTGCTTAAGGTCGCCGAGTATCACCACCCTTTTTGCGCAGGTTTTTTCCAGAAGCTCAAGCAACCGCCTCTCCATCCTGCCGCTCTGGGAGGGCACCGCAAAACCCTCCCTTCGCAGCTCACTCTCAAAGCCCATGTGGAGGTCTGCAACCACCAGGGCATCGCCCACAATGCAGGCTGCCTCGCCGAAGATTTTTTTCATGTTTTTCAGATTTGCGCCTAACTTCTCGCATTTTTATAGTAATATTTATATACGAGAAAACCATCAATAGTAGTAGAAAACTGGTTTTACTCCCTTTTTCTTGGAGGTTAATTAATGGAGGCCGTGGAAAGGGTAAAGGAATACATGAAGGGAACCACCACAGTTGGACTTACCACAAGCAATGGAGTTGTGCTTGTCAGCGACAAGCGCGCTACCATGGGTACATTGATAGCCCACAAGATGGTGCAGAAGAGTTTTATAATAGATAAGCACATCGCAGCCACTGTAGCGGGAGCGGTGGGTGACGCCCAGGCGCTTATAAGATGGATGCGCTCTGAGGCAAAGCTTTACAGGATGCGCAAGGGCGAAGAGATAGGCGTTCAGGCTATTTCAACGCTCATGGGCAATGTGCTGTTCTCATCGCGCTACTTCCCTCTGATAGTACAGCTCATAATAGGTGGGGTGGACAGGACAGGAGCAAGGCTCTACTCTCTCGACCCGCTGGGCAGTACCATTGAAGATAAGGTCATTGCCACAGGCTCAGGTTCGCCCTATGCCTACGGCGTGCTGGAGGACGTATACAAGGAGGACATGGAGATAGATGCAGCAACAAAGATTGCTGTTCGCGCGATACGTTCCGCTCTGGAGCGCGATGCGATGACAGGGAATGGGATTGATGTGATCAAGATAACAAAAGAAGGAGCTGTGAAGCTCTCTGAAGAAGAGGTAAACAAACTAATCGAAACTCTCTGAAGGGATTAAATCCCTTCCCCTTCTCTAAAATCTCACTTATCTCTCACTATTTTAAACATTTTCAACTGGAGAGAGGAAGCAGTTATGGGAGTCAGAGACACACTAGAGGAAATTAAGAGCAAAGTAAAGGAGAATGTTCCAGCCTCTGCGCTTATAACAAAGGTTGATTTTGAGGGCAGCGAACTTGTGCTGTACTCCAGAAATCCAGCGGTGCTTGCAGCAGACAACAATATCGTCAAGGAGCTTGCAAAGATAATACGAAAGCGCATAATTATACGTCCCGATCCGAGCGTGCTCAGCGATGAGGAGTATGCTATAAAGAAGATAAAGGAGATTGTACCAGAGGACGCAGGGATAACTGACATAAAGTTCGACCCTGTTTTCGGTGAGGTTCTCATAGAGGCTGTCAAGCCCGGGCTCGTGATAGGAAAAGCCGGGAAAACACTGAACGAAATCCGCTCTGTCATAGGCTGGCTGCCCCGCGTGAGGCGTGCCCCGCCCATTGATTCGAAGATTGTAAGGAGCATAAGACATCAGCTATTGGCAAGCAGCGATAAGCGGAAGGACATTCTGGTCAAGATAGGGCGCAGGATACACCGCTCCACCCGCGCGAGAGATACATACTGGGTGCGCATCTCCGCCCTGGGTGGATTCCGTGAGGTGGGCAGAACCTGCATGTATCTGCACACGCCCGAGAGCAGGGTTTTGATAGACTGCGGTGTAAATGTCGCTGCCGGAGATTCTGAGAAGGCTTACCCCTACCTGAACATACCTGAGTTTGACATACAGCAGCTGGATGCGGTGGTAATTACCCACGCTCACCTTGACCACTGCGGTTTTGTACCCTTCCTCTACTACATGGGCTACGAGGGCCCGGTGTACTGCACCCCGCCTACACGGGACCTTATGTTCCTGCTACAGTGGGACTACCTCGATGTGGTTGACCGCGAAGGGAGACAGGCGCCTTACCCGAGGAAGTTCATAAAGGAGATGCTCAAATATGTTATCCCTCTGGAGTATGGTGATGTTACCGACATTGCCCCGGATATCCGCCTCACACTGCACAACGCAGGACACATCCTGGGCTCTTCAATACCCCATTTCCACATAGGCGATGGACTCTACAATCTGGCCTATACAGGCGACATAAAGTTTGAACGCTCCCGTCTGCTTGAGCCAGCGAGCTTCCGCTTCCCCCGGCTCGAGACGCTTATAATCGAGAGCACCTACGGCGGCAAGCGGGACATCCTACCGAGCCGGAGACGAGCTGAGGAGGAGCTTATAAGAATAATAAGGCGCACCATAGAGCGCGGGGGTAAAGTTCTTGTGCCCGTATTCAGTGTGGGCAGAGCACAGGAGCTCATGCTCGCCCTTGAGGATTATGTGAACAATGGCGCCCTGGAAGAGATGCCGGTTTACCTTGACGGTATGATATGGGAGGCTACAGCGATACACACAACCTATCCCGAGTACCTCAACCGCATGCTTCGCACAGAGATATTCCACCGCGGGCACAATCCATTCCTCGCAGAGATATTCAAACGCGTCACTGGCACTGCAATGCGGAAGGAGGTTATTGACGGTGAGCCCAGCGTTATACTTGCCACCTCGGGTATGCTAACCGGCGGGCCGAGTATCGAGTATCTGCGCCATCTCGCCGACGACGAGAAGAACTCGCTTATATTCGTGGGCTATCAGGCGGAGGGCAGCCTTGGCAGGCGTATCCAGAAGGGATGGAAGGAGATTCCAATGAAAGAGAACGGCAAGACCAAGGTGGTTACCATAAATATGGGGGTTCACACGATAGAGGGCTTCTCAGGTCACAGCGACCGCAATCAGCTGATCAACTATGTGCGCAGACTCAACCCAAAACCAGAGCGCATTATTACGTGCCATGGCGAGGAGAGCAAGTGTATAGAGCTTGCCTCGTCGCTGTACAAGCGCACCTACAGCGAAACGCGGGCGGTGCAGAACCTGGAGGTCTTCAGGGTAAAGTAATGCTCAAAGCTGTTTATGAGGAGGCGCTGGTTGAGGAGTTTCTCAGGCTCTTTGAGAAAACTGTAGGCAGGCCTCGAGCGCTGCTGCCTTTTAACGGCGGGGCTGCACCCGTAAAGAAAAGCACTGCCCTCTGCTGGGTAAGGAGGCCTACACCTACCTATCACGCAGGTATGGAAACTTCGCATCAGAGGCGAGGACAAAGCAGCTCGAAGAAGAGATGGATGCCATTGAGAGGGGGGAGATGGATTATGAGGAGGCGCTGAGGGAGCTTTATGAGGAGGAGGAGGATCGGTGGATAGGGTTTTTATTTGCATATAACAATAATAATGTAAATCAGTTGGCTAATAATTATAATGGGATAAAGGTGTTAGAATGACTAAAGACATTCAAAGTATAATAAGGAAGGTCTTAGCCGACATTGAATTAGAAAAAGTAATACTATTCGGTTCAAGAGCCAGAGGAGATTTTATAGAAGAAAGCGATTATGACATACTGATAATTGTGAAAGACAGGCTAAATATCAAAGAAAAAATGGGGTTAACCAAGCAATTAAGGCAGGAATTTGCAAAAGAAGGAATCGATGCTGATATTATCATAAAGTCGAAAGATGAAATAGAATACTACAGAGATAAGATAGGAAGTGTGATAAAGAGCGCATTAGAGGAAGGAGTTGCTATATGATTGACGATTATGTTAAAAAATGGTTAATAAAAGCAGTGAAAGATCTTAAAGTTGCCGAGAACGAAATAAAGGTGTCACCTGATGATTTAGTCACTGAGGCTATATGTTTTCATGCACAACAAGCAGTTGAGAAATTTCTTAAGGCATATCTAATTAATAAAAATGTAGAATTTAAAAAGACCCATAACTTGGAATTTCTGTTGGATTTATGTGCCAAAATAGATAGAGATTTTGAAAATATAGATGTGGGTGATTTATCATTTTATGCTGTAGAGATAAGATATCCCGATGAGTTTTATGTACCAACTTTTGATGAGGCGAAAGAATGTCTGAAGATTACCAGAAATGTGAAAGAATTTGTATTAAATAAGTTAGGAGTTAAAGAGAATGAACTACATGACTAAACTTCCGAAAATTTTGCAATAAATCAAATAAGGGAAATAAATAAAAAAGCGGCTAAAAGGTATTCAGACCTTTTTGATTAATTTTCATTAAAAATATCCAAAATTCATGAACAATTGGCCACGAAGGATCTCTCCAAGATCAAATTACGCTTTTCCATTAGTGAAATGGATATATGCCATTGTTAACCAGATATGAGAAGGTGTTACATTGAGGATGTAGAGATATAAGAGCGAGGTTCATACATGGTCCAAAATCGGAAATGGACCATGTCAGCTGCTATCATAGTATGTCTAACTGCCAATAAAGGAGATAAAATAAAAGGTTTGTTGAATTATTGATTATCTCAAGCCACATTGAAAATCTGTGGTTTATTATCCCTTCCTGACGTATAGCACGCCCTTCGCATTTCGCTCGGCGTGGTCGCCGGTATACTTCTTAAACTTCCCAGTGAAGCTCTCGTCGTCGATTTCTGGATTCTCCACCTCGCCCGCAAAGTCAAAGCTAGGAAGCAGTCTCAGAACGCTTCCCAGTACCACAATTGTGCCTCCCACCATCTGCGCACCCACGCGGTCAGTAGCAGAGCCCACGACGAGCAAACCCTTCTTCATCCTCACGCCGGCAAAGCTCTCCACGCTGCCCTTTACGATGATTTTGCCTCCGTTTAGATTCTGCCCCACTTCCATGCCCGCGTTGCCCTCAACGACTATTGTACCACCCCGCATACCGCGCCACTCACCGCGATAGGCGCAGCCCAGGCAATCGCCCGCATTGCCCTTAACCTGAAGTTCGCCGCCCTTCATCATCATGCCAGAGAAAGCGCCAACATCACCCTCTACTATAATTCTGCCTCCGCGCATCCAGGCGGCGACGTACATCTCTGCGCTGCCCTTAATCACAATCTCACCGGCAGTCATCTCCTTTCCAATCCAGCGCGTTTTTGGCACATCACCGGCGATGACTATACGCTGCTCTTCAGCGGCATCAGCACACTCACCGGCAACATCAAAAAAGTCGCCCAGTTTGCCCTGCTTGTTGCCGTAGTAAACAGGCAGAGCCTTAATCTCGTCGATGCTCTTTCCTGCAAAGACGTCGCAGCTTATGCACTCCGCGATTAATCCATAGCTTGGCTGCTCCTTTGGGGTAAGCACAACCTCATTCATCTGCATCACCTTATGTTAGTGGCGTTTATCTGCAATGGCGTTGGGTTGGTGAGGTAAACCTTCTGCACCGGATAGTTGGCCAGGTTAACACTGTAGAAGCGCTTGAAGTAGTAGTCGATGTCGCGCATGAGCTCCCGCTCCAGGCTCTCATCTATCTTCGCATCTACGTAGAGCGTCCTGCCCTGCACCACCTTCACCACTTCGCCGTCTTTCACAACAATCTCGCCGCCCTTTATGGTGTAGCTAGTCCGGGCAAACTTCTCCTCGATGAGCCTGTAGTCTCTGCTCGGGTTTACCTTCTCAGGGTTGAGGTCATACACAGCAACATCCGCATCTGCACCCACGCCGAGATGTCCTTTTGTCTCCTGCAGGCCCAGGCTCTTTGCCTGTCCAGCACGGGTTACTGTTGCAATCTCATACAGGTCGTACTCCCTGTCTATGGTCGCGAGGGTGGTGTTCTTCTCCACCGCTTTGTGAGCCTCCTTCATCGTCTCCTCCCTGTACCTGCTGCTCATCAGCCAGGCGATAATCGTCGGGTACTTGAAGAAGGGCGCTCCATTGGGGTGGTCAGTGGTCAGAAGCACCTTGAAGGGGTCGTTGACATGCAGTGCCAGCTCAAGACCAACAGCCCACTGCACCGCCGCAACCGGGCTGCGCTTGGAGTACACGAAGGGCGTAACCCCAGGTGATGTTTCAAGCTCTATATTCTTGTTTGCCCACTTCAGACCGGTTAGCGAGGAGAGGTAGTACTCCATCGGACCATCGGCGGTCATGGTGGTGGTATCGCCAAAGACCACCTGACCTATGTCTATGATAACATTCTCATTGCTGTTCACAGCCTTTGCTATGCTCTCAGCCTCAGACGCAAAGGTGCGCCAGGAATCGCCGCCGTAGGAGTGGAACTGCACATGGGTGAGCTGTAGCACCTGCCTTTCCCGCGATGCCTTTGTGCCGTTGGGCACCTGCATGGTTTCGAGCGTAGTTGCAAAATTGCCCACCCTGCCGAGATTGTTAGCGTGCAGATGCACACTGTGCGGCAGGGAAAGCATCTCATTAACCTCTGCGAGGCCGGAGATAATCTCCCGGGATGTTATATCAAAGTGGGGCACAGGCTCGTCCAGGCTACGAATATCTCTACCCCAGCCCCAGGCTTCACCTCCGCCTGGGTTCACAACCTTTATCGCATAGCCCTTCGCTGCCCTGAGCAGCCATGCAACAAAGGCGGCGGCAAGCTCAACATCGCCCCTCTTCAGATAGCGCATCACAAACCAGTTGTTGCCCATCAGCGTGAATGCGCCCTTGTCCAGCATGGGGACATCGTGAAGCTCCTCGTGGGTGTGTCTCGCCATAAGCGGAGGCATCGCCGCAGTGAAGGCGGTGGTATAGCCAAGCTTTGCGTAGAGATAGCCTGTAAGGAAGGTGGAAGGCGTTGAATAGCCGTTGCAGGCTCGGGTGAGCTTTGTCTTGGGCATTACATTCTTGATGTGGTCCTCGGGACGCAGGAGCCTGCCCACATTAACCTTACCTCCCGCCAGGTGGCTGTGTATTTCCACCCCACCCGGCATTACCACCTTACCAGAGCAGTCAACAACCTTTGCGTCGCCGACCTCCTCCACTATCTTGCCGTTCTCTATGCATATGTCCATCCTCTCGCCGTTAATGCCATTGAGAGGGTCGTAAACATAACCATTCTTCAGGATCAGCCCACTCATCTCGCCACCTCCGCCCTGGCCTCGAGCACCTCATCTCTAACCCTTGCAAGGATGCGGCGCAGTATCTCGACGTCGCTGAGCACACCTTCGGGAGGCTCCTTCACCTTTCTGAGCCTCAGGGGCACGGCATCCATGCGGTAGGCTGTGCCCTCCACCTCTATGCCGGCGATGGCACTCGGAATAACCACATCTGCAAGCTGTGTCGTGGGCGTGGGGTGGATATCTATGGCTATTGATGGTATTCTGGTAAGGTGTTCAATGCTTTTCCTCGGGAAGTGGGACACCGGGTCGCTGGCGATGATAAGTGCAGCATCACACTCACCGCGCTGGAGCAGATCGTTGGTTGTGGTTTCACCCGGATTGTACCAGGCAAAGCCTCGACCCATGTCCACCGCAAAGGGAAAACCTGCCTGCCAGCTAAGTACCTCGTTGAATCCAGCGACATTGTAGTGTCCGCGCATCGGCATTAGCACAAACTTGGTGTGAGCATTGAGGTCGCGCACCAGAGAAATCGCATTGTCTATGTTGCGGTGCCTGCCGTAGCTCTGCGTAAGCCCCATACCAAAGAATACCACACCGAATTGCGCATTCTTCATCTTCTCCGCCAGCGCAACTATCTCCTCCCTGGGCACGCCGGCGACACTCTCCTCACGAAGCTCCCCGCCGTTGACAACCTTGCGCAGCGCGGATACAAGCTCATAGTCCTCGTTGTAGTTCACCTTTACGAACTTGTTGGCTATCTTTGCGGTATCGGTTTTACGTACATCTATAACCACAAGTTCACGGTCCTGCTGTCCGCGCTCACGGAAGTAGCCCCGGGGAAAGATGGAGTAACGCGAGAGATGGCGCGGATGACCGTGCATCGGATTAGCGCCCCAGTAGATTATGAGGTCGGCACGGTTTTTAACTTCGCCCAAGGTGCAGCTTATATATCCGGCGTCATGTATTGCGATAATGCTCGGACCGTGGCATACTGTGCCGGTGTTGTCTATAACCCCACCCAGCTCTTCAGCAAGCTCAATGCCCACCGACTGAGCCTCGCAGCTGGTGCTGCTCCATCCGTATAGCAGGGGTTTTGTCGCACCCTTGAGAATTTCTGCAGCTCTCTCTATAGCCACCTCTATGTCAACCTCCATCAGCCTGCCATTCTTTCTCACCATCGGTTTGAGGAGGCGATGCTCATAATCGTTGCTCGCCAGGAACTTGGCGGTGCCTATTCTGCATGCGTGCTTAACATCCACGATCTTATCATCTTCCACCACAACCTCTATGTCGTCACACAAGGTGCCGCAGAAGCTGCATATCACGTCTGTATAGCCTGGCATAAGCCTCACTCCTCTTTTTTTGTGTAAATCATAGCCACCAGCTCCTCTGCACTCAGCACACGCTCGCCCTTGGCGAGGGTTATCTCAGCCTTTATGCCCTTGAAGGGGGGCATACCCGTGGAGGCGGTACCACCGCCCACAATCACATTCGCCCAGGGGCCCATGGGCATAAAGGCGACGCCAGGGTGGGGCGGCGAACTCGACTTCCTTGCCATCACCACAACTTCACCCGCTTCTGTAGTAACTTTCACCTCATCCCCCTCGTATGCACCTAGCTTGCTCATATCCTCGGGGTCAAGCTCAACAACAGCACACGCCCTGGTAAAACCTTCGCTTATCTTTCCCTTTTCCATGGCCTCGCCCTGCGCCACTGTCCTGCCGGTTATAAGTGTGAACTCCATACCTACTCCTCCTTCACCCTGCTTACAAGCTCCTCAATTGCCTTGTCCAGCTTGCCTGTCTCTATCAGAAACCTTATCTTAACCACATCCATGGAATCAAGGGTTGCTGTGAGGCTCTGCCGCACCTGCCTTGCCCTGGCCGGATCCACTTTTATAACAGCGGCAGCCTCTTCCTCCTTCTCCTCTTCTGTCTTTGCAGACGGCCTTGTGGAGTAGGTGTACCACACCCTCAGCCCATCGCTCTGCTTCTCATACTCAAATACCCTGTTCTCATTCTTGAGGGCGAAAACCATGCTCGCGGCCTTTGCAGGCTGAATGCCCAGCCTCCCAGCAATTTCAGCTATGCTGAGGGGACCCTCCTGCTCAATGAGCTTTAAAACCTCTGCCTTATCGCCCATCGCCGGCAGGGCATCTATCTTGACCCTCTCCTCTCTGCTCTCCTGTGGAACCTCAGCTTTAAGGGTAATCGCCCCATAACCGCAGGCGTTTATACAGGTTCCACAGCCAGTGCAGAACTCAGGGTCATAAATCTGCACCTCGCCATGTTTAACCCCAAAATTTCGCTCCTCGCTGTCTCCACGCCCACCTGCCACGCTGTCGCTCAGGGCATTAACAGGGCACACCACTATGCAGTTTCCACAGCCCTGGCAGACATCCGGGTCTATCTCAAGCTTGAAGCTCATGCTATCACAGCTCACGGAATATCTTCTCCCACTTCTTTGTCCAGGAGCGCTCCTCACCCCTGGAGTAGTTTACACGGGTACGTTCCACATCAATCGCGTCTACTGGGCATACATGCTCGCATGCCCCGCAGTAGATGCACACCTGCTCGCGAACCTCCACCTTGGCCGGCTTCTCCCAGGGCTCAGCGCGAGGCATGTACATCGCACGGGTGGGGCATATATCAACACAGGAAGCGCAGCCGGTGCATGTGTCGTGGTCTATCTTTACCTCGCCCTCAAACACCTTCTCCACGGCTATCGCCTGAGTGGGGCACGCCTCACTGCAGGAGGAGCAGAAAACACACTTTGCCTCGTCCCTCTCAATGGTGTTTATCTTCTTCCCGCCTCTCTCGACGATACCGGCGAAGGTTATCGCCTCTCTGGGACAGGCGCGCTTGCACTCGTCGCAGGCTATGCCATTAGCCTCATCCTTCATCTTACAATCATCCTGGTTGAACACAAAAGCGCTGAGAAAATTGGGAAACTCAGGGTTGCCCTTCACAGGGCTGTCGTCCACAAGAACGTCTATGGCGTTGAACATGCATACGGCGCTGCACACGCCGCATAGCACACAGCGCTCTGCATCTATCTCAATGGGCGGTGCATCCATTAACCTGCGGGTTATTGCTCCTGTTGCACCAAGCTTAATCGCCCTGACAGGACACGCCTCGTAGCACAGCCCGCAACCAATGCACGCCTCGGCAGTGTACCTAAGCTCCCTAGTCTCCCGCGCAGACTCGCGTCTGAAGAAGACCTCCCTTCCTTTCACTTTGAGAAAATAGCCCAGCTCATCATCCTGCATGGTATCACCGCAAGCAATAGCTTAAGCCTACATTAACATTTGTCATGATTTTTCATGTGGGATAAATATAAAGTTATCGGTTTGCGGATTGCCTGAAAAATAAAAAGAGCCTCAGGAGCTGTCAGGCGAGATCAGCTCAGCATCTCCGCGATTTATAAGAATCTTTGCATTGGGCTCGGGTAGAGTTGCCACATCTTCGGCCTTGAAGTCACCGTATATTTTACCATCCACACCCACAAGCGAGGGCAGGTCCTTGAGAACCCTAACGGTAATAAAAGGGACATCCACGCGCTTTTCTTCTTTTTCTTCTCGATTTTCTTCTTTTTTTTCTTCCCTGATAGCTTTTCCCTTCACAAATCCGCTGAGGACGCGTTCCCTGCTGGCCTTGATAACGCGTATAATTTCCCTGAGGAGAGCTTCCTCTTCCTCTGTTAGATTGTCAAACTCCACCTCCTCACCCGACTTAACATAATAAAGAGCACTGGACACTATCTTGCGTTCGCGGGTTTCATAGAGGTCGTTTATTATGTTCCTGAGGTTTTCAAGCTCTGCGAGCATAAGGGATAGCTGCGTCAGGTCAGAGTCCTTTGCAGCCTTATAATCCTCCAGCATTCCTTCAAAGAGCTTTTGGGCTTCGTGGTAGAAGTCCCTGCCGAGCTCCTGAAGATAGGGGGACATCTTCTCCTTTCGCAGGGCCTCCCTCAGGGTCTTTATGTCCATGAATGTAATTTTGCATGGTTAAATAAAAAGTTGCCGTGCCGGGAGTAACCCGCCTTCTGTTATGGGAACAGGTTCCCACGGCAGCATTCGTCTGAGCGCCCTACCTGAGGCACGCCGCGGGGCGTTGCGCCTCCATTTGGGCTTGCATCCCCGGAGATGGCCGTTTCACCGCCAATGCAGGGCATGCTCAGCTTCGCAGCCTCACAGCGCGCCTGCACGGCGTATCGTTTCTGCTCCAGAGCTGCGCCTCTCGGCGCGGGGCTTGCACCCCCCGGGTCCCGCGGAGATGGGCGGAGTTTCCTCACTCCTCGCAGGGAGGAGCGTAGGCTGCCCTCCGGCTCGGCATCATATAAAAGAAGACTAACAAGGGTTATATTTACCGCGGCAGAGTATATACTATGCGCCAGCTTCGCCTTGATAGATTTGCGGCCAGGGAGGAGGTCGAGAAGAAGGCAGAAGGTTACGTAGAGCACCCCCTCCTCAAAGAGCGCGCAATACAGGCGAGGGAGTATCAGCTTGCCATCACCGAGAGGGCAAAGAGGGGCAACACCCTGGTGGTGCTCCCAACGGGGCTCGGAAAGACTGTGATTGCGCTTCTGGTTGCCTTGGATGCGCTCTCCAGGGGCAAGGTGCTCTTCCTCGCGCCGACAAAGCCTCTCGTGAGGCAGCACTATGAGAGCTTCAGGCGCTTCACAAAGCTCCGCGAGGATGAGATGGTGGTCTTCACCGGCGAACAGACGGCGAAGAAGCGCGCTCAGGCATGGAGGTGTGCACGCGTTGTTTTCGCCACCCCGCAGAGTGTGCGCAACGACCTTGAGGCAAAGCTCTACGACCTCAGCGATGTGACGCTGGTCATCTTCGACGAGGCGCATCGCAGCGTGGGCGACTACGCCTATGTTAAAATCGCCCGGCATTACAATGGCCTAATCCTCGGACTTACCGCCTCGCCCGGCGGAGACAGGGAGAAGATAAAGGAGGTGTTGAAAAACCTCAAAATCACACAGGTTGAGGCACGTTTACCCACCGATGGCGATGTGCGTAGCTACGTCAAGGATGTAAAAATCCAGTGGTACAGGGTAGATCTGCCTCAGGAGCTGAAGGAAGCTACACAGCTCCTGAGAACCCTGCTTGAAGATAAGGTCACAAAACTCCAGCGGATGGGTTTTGCGAGCTATAAAAAGGCGCGCTATGTTTCAAAGAAGGATATAGTCGAGATGGGCGGTGAGATAAGGGCAAGGCTGAACAAGAGCAGAAATAAGGGTTATCTCTTCTCAGCACTGTCGCTGCAAACCCAGGCGCTGCACGCCTTTAACCTCCTTGAGCTGATAGAGACTCAGGGGGTAAAGCCAGCGCTTGCATATGTGGACAGGCTGAGGAATAAGCCCAGACTCTCGCGGGGGGAGAAGCATTTCCTCTCCAGCAGGAGGGTGAGGGAGGCGCTGGAAAGACTGCACAACTTCGAAGACTCGCATCCAAAGCTCGAAGCCCTCGTAGAACTCATAAAAAGCCAGCTGCGTGCGAAGCCGGACTCGCTTATTATAGTATTTGTACAGTACCGGGATACGATAGCAACAGTAATCGAGAAGCTTCGCAGCGAGGGGATAGCCTGCCTGCGCTTCGTGGGGCAGGCTTCGCGGGGAGAGGAGAAGGGGATGAACCAGCGCACCCAGAGCGAAGCGCTGGAGAGCTTCAGGCGGGGCGATGCCAGTGTGCTCGTCGCCAGCAGCGTCGCAGAAGAGGGCCTGGACATACCCAGCGTCGACCTGGTAATCTTCTACGAGCCAGTGCCCAGCGAGATTCGGGCAATTCAGCGTCGTGGGAGAACAGGACGGAGCGATGTTGGTAAGGTGGTTATATTGATCGCCTCCGAAACCAAGGATGAGGCTTACCTCTATGCCGAGCTTTCCAGGGAGAAGAAGATGCGCCGCTTTGTGAGGTGGCTGAGCAGGGCTGCTACTTCCTGAAGAGCCCGGGAATCTCCTCAATCTTTGCGTACCTCACGTTGTGCCTGGCCTCTGCTATGGTAAGAGCCTCATCAATAAGCAGCAAATCTATGTCATCAAGTTTTGCGGGATGTATAAGTATGACCAGCGGAAGTTTATGTTTACTTTGACGCTCCACAGCGTTGAGGAAGTTCTCTGTATCGCTGAACACCTCATGTCCGCCTGTAATTGGAATCTCAACAACCGAGCCAACACTGTACCAGGGGCTGTTGCCCTGATATACGCTGCTGTCAATCACAACACCCGCCTCCTGAAGTGCCTGAAAATATGCGTCATCTGGCGCCCAGTTAACCACCAGAGAGGGGCATCTAAATAATTGCGGTGTTATCCCCGTAATGCCTTCCAGCTCCCTTTTGGTTCTCTCAATGTCTTCAAAAAAGGCTTCCTTTGTTTTGAAGCTCCTCCTCCACTCGGTCTCTGCATCCACACCATATATCTCGCCAACTACCCCTGCATTTTCCGGGGAAAAAATCGGAAGATTGTGGAAGTAGGTGTGCATCCCTATTGAGTGGTTTTTAGCTGCAATCATCCTCACTGTCCCGGGATGCATTTTTGCCGTCTTCCCCAGCACAAAAAATGTGGCGGGGGCATTGTGCTTATCAAGCAGCCTTAAAACCTGCGGAATATTCCTGGTGCCATTATCATCAGTTAAATCCTCATAATCAAATGTTAGAACTACTACAACCTCACTTTTTTCCTCATACTTCACCATCGCCACTGTTATCAGCAGAAGGATAGCAAATAAGGCTGCGAGGCGCATGATAGGGGTATCAGAGTAACCAAATAAAAAAGTTACTGGAAATCCATCAAACTTCTCTGTCCTTCTCTTATCTCTTCCACCTCTACACTCTCACCCAGCTGTTCCTTTATTTTTGCTGCAAGCTTTGCACCGATCCCATTAACCCTTGCAATCGCCTGCAGGTCGGCTTTCCGCAGGTCTTCGAGGGTTTTAAATCCCCTCGCATAAAGCTTCCTCGCCCTTGCCCTTCCAATGCCCTTGAGGCTCACCAGCTCCAGAAGCTCTTCGCGAATCCCATGCTTAACCCTCAGCCTCAACCTTGAAATCTCTCCTCCCTTCCTGTATCTGAAGAGCCTGCCTATCTCCTCCATGGCATAGAGAAGCCACTCGGCTATGTCCACCCTGCTGCGAATATCACCGGGAGCAAGGTTGTACCTCTCCAGCAGGTATTCCTCGCTCCTCTCCTCAATCCAGTCCTGAAGGAAGAGCGCTGTCTTGAATTCTGCAAGGAAGTGTTCGAAGGCATAGGGCGAATGGTACTGAGAGGGAAGCTCAAATAGAAGGCAACTCTCCTGCTCCAGAAGCCTTGGGAGGAACTCCTCATACTCCCCCTTCCTCAGGTACAGGGTGCCAAGTTCTGAGCACCTGGCAATTGCATGAAGATAGGAAATCGCTTCAGTAGCTACGCTCTCTGCCCTCTCAAGAGCACTGCGCAGTGTGACAGCACTGAGTGGGTCTATGTAGAGTTCGCTCACCCGCTTTCCGAAGGGGGTTGGCAGGATTTTCTCCTCTTCCTCCCTCAGGAAACCCTCATTCTCAAGAAATTCGAGCACACTGAAGAGGGAGCTTTCAAGGGTGTACGCCTCCTGCTGGTACCCGTAGAAAGTTTTTGAGAAGAAGTTGACCAGGTCGGCGAAGCTGCTCGCAAAGCCCGTGGCAATGCTTGCGAGCACATGCATGCGAAGCGCAGGGAGGGCAGCGAGCTTTGAGTAAACCCGCTCGGGTTCAGCGAGCACATAGCGCTCAAGGAGAAAATCCCGCTCCTCCTCGCTCTTTGCCACAAGCACAGCCTCGCCGTACTCGTCGTAGCGCGGCCTTCCAGCTCGCCCTGACATCTGCTTTATCTCCAGCACAGGTATCTCCACATAGCCCAGCGAAGAGTCGTAGCGGCGGTAGTCGCGGACCACCACCCTCCGCGCGGGCAGATTCACACCGGCGGCAAGCGTAGGTGTTGCCGTCAGAACCTTAATCAAATTGTGTCTGAAGGCATGCTCAATTAGAGAGCGCTGCTCTGGCGCTAGACCCGCGTGGTGAAACGCCGCACCTCCTGCCACAGCTTTGCCAAGACGTCTGCATATGCGCGTTGGCTCTGCAAGCACATGAAGAACGCGCTCCGCTATGGCTCTGAGCTCTGCCCTCTCTTCCTCGCTTAGCAGCCTCCTCACCTTGGGCGCAGCCTCCACGGCAAGGCGCTCAGCACCCCGTCGCGTGTTCACAAAAACCAGGCTCTGACCACCCTCCTTCACCGTATCCAGAGCGAGGTTGAGCGCCTCATTGGCGTACTGTGCCTCGACGCCCCGCCTGGAGGAATCAGAGAAGAGTATCTCACCAGAGAAATAAACCCCTTCGCGAAGCTTCACAGGACGCCAATTGCTCTCCACAAGCTCCGCATTCAGCCAGGCGGCAATCTCGTTTGCATTGTTTATGGTCGCACTCAGTGCGAGAATTATTAAATTGTCGCACAGATGGCGCAGCCTGGCGAGGGTTACCTCGAGGGTTGGGCCGCGGGAGGGGTCGTGGATGAGGTGCACCTCGTCGGCAACCACGACGCGAATCTCACCCAGCCAGGAGCTGCGATGGCGTATCAGCGAGTCCGCCTTCTCGCTTGTGGTGACGATTATGTCATAGCCCCCGAGCCACTCATCGCTGGCGTCGTAGTCGCCTGTGGCAATGCCCACCTTCAGCCCCAGCCTTTCATACTTCCTGAACTCCTCCAGTTTCTCTGACGCTAGAGCTTTCAGCGGGACGATGTAGAGACACTTGCCACCGCGCTCCAGAAGGCTGCGCAGCATGAGAAGCTCGGCGATGAGCGTTTTTCCACTGGCAGTGGGCACCGCAACGACGAAATTTTTCTTCAGGCTGAGCAGCCCTCTGCGAATCGCCTCCTCCTGAGGTGGGAAGAGCTGCTCTATACCCTGCTCGCGCAGAAGCTCAACCACCTGCCTCGGCAGGCCATGCTCAAGGAGCTGCTCAGTGCGCATAAACAGGTTTTATCTTCTGGGATAAAAACCCTTGCGCAGGTCATTGAAGATATTGTTATCGCAATGTTTTATCCAACTCTGTTAGTTCTTCTACGAATTGATCCAATTTTTTAAATATATGAGATGATATCTCACTTTTTTCTGTTAATTTAGATCTTATCTCTTTTAATTTCAAGATCCCCTCATACGGAAAATGATAACAATCCATTTCTCCAGCATCATAAGTTAAATTAAATATTGCATTGATGTAATCATAAATCAAATTATCAGAATAGCTTTTAGTTATTATACAATGTAAAATTGAATCCAAAATATTTATTGCCCAAATATTTGGTGGATTATCTTTTTCTAAATTAAATTTTTCATTAAAATCGATAGTTTGTCTGATCTCATCTAAAAATTCTTTAAAACCTTTTTTGCAAGCAATTTTTCCGATATGTTCTATTGTTTCATATGTATATCTTATTGCATTTTCATCTCTGGCATCTAATTCTAACTCTAAAATTTTTCCAATATGATTCATGTAATATCTAGCTACGAATTTCTCGTTATCTTTATTAATAATGTTATTGTGCATCTTTTGTTCTATATCCTTTCTCAAAAGAACATTTGAAGATCTTAGTACAGCTAAGTTTTTTCGTTCTATTGCATTAATTGTTATATCAAAATATAACAAAAAAGGATCTTTTGATTCAGGGATATTTAGTAAAATTCCATCGTTTTTCATTATGCTTCTTTTTGTAATATATGCGAAAAATTTTCTATCAATTTTTTGAATGACTCATGTAATAAAAATTCTAAAGAAAGTAGTTTTGGAATAGATCGAATATATTCTCCAAGTACCAAAAAACAACTTGCTGTGAGAGTTATAACAGATAATGAGCTTAAAAAAGCAATCTTTGTATTAAGATACGTCAACAAATATGAGGCTATTAAAATCGTTAACGTAAACAGCAATAGGAGATACCAAAAACTATTTGAATGGGTAAAGATTCTGACAACTCTCGGTGAATAATTTTGAGAAGCAAGCTGAACGGACACAAAAGTTATCGTTATAACTATTGCGAGAATTGCTGCTAAACCTTGAATAACTGCACTTAGAAGATATCTAGCATTTTCTATGTTTTGATTTTCAGGGGGATTATAAAAATAGTTTGTAGCTAACAAAAAACTAAAAATTGTTAAAATAATAATTGAAACAATGTACAAAATAAATAAGCTATTTTCCTTTATCTCTGACAAATAATCCTGTAATCGTCGATATATTTCATGTATCTTGTCTTTTAATTTCATACATTTAGAATTTGCATGCAGATTTAAAAAATTTTCTAGTAATGTATATCTCGATAAAATTCCAAAAATCTAAAACGGTCAAATATGTGGTTAATATGAGACCAATAGGCAACTTCAAAATAATCCCAGTCCTCGACATAATGCAAGGCAGGGCTGTGCACGCAGTGCGGGGGGAGCGCCACCGCTACAGGGAGCTTAAAAGCATCTTCGCTGAGAGCAGCTCTCCCGTTGAGATAGCCCGGAACCTGCCCTACCCGGAGCTCTACGTTGCAGACCTGGACGCAATAATGCACCGCTCGCCAAACCTCGAGGTCCTTGAAAAGCTTGCCTCACTGAAAAAGGTGCTTCTCGACTACGGCGTTAGAAGCGAGGACGAGCTGGAACTTGCCTCCCAGCTGGGATGCATCCCTGTGATAGGCACAGAGACAGCGCAGAGCATGGAGGTTTTTGAGGCGGGCGTTGCGGTGTGGGGAGAGGAGCTATTTGCAAGCCTTGACGTTAAGGATAATGAGGTGCTCTCCCCTTTTCTGCCAGCCTCGCCCATAGATGCCTTTAAAGTACTCGAAAAGGTCGGCGCGACGAATATAATCTACCTCGACATCTCCCGCGTGGGCACCCTTGGCAGCGCTCCCTGGGAGGCGCTGAAGCAGGTGCTCAAGCAAAAAAAAGAAAAAACGCGGGTATATCCCGCCGGGGGAATAAAAAAAGAAGACATGCCGGAGCTAAAAAAGCTCGGCATAAGCGGTTTACTTGTGGGCACAGCCCTGCATAAGGGACTGCTCTAACTACATCATGGGCATTCCGCCCATTCCGCCGGGCATGCCTCCCATCTCACCGCCTTCGGCGCCTTCTCCGCTGCTGCTCAGTCCCTTGGCCGCGATAACGTCGTCGATACGGAGAATCATCACCGCAACCTCACTGGCACTGGCAATCGCCTGCGTCTTGACGCGCAGGGGCTCAACAACCCCATCTTTTAGCATGTCCACGGCCTCGCCGGTATAGACATTCAACCCGTAGTTTGCGCCGTCCTTCTCATGCTTTGAGCGCAGCTCAACCAGCATATCGATTGGGTCCAGACCCGCGTTCTCTGCTAACGCACGAGGCACCACTTCAAGGGCATCTGCAAAGGACTCTATGGCAAGCTGCTCACGTCCGCCAACGGTCTTTGCGTAGTCGCGCAGCCCGCGCGCCACCTCTATCTCTGGTGCGCCGCCGCCAGGCACTATCTTCTTGTCCCTGATTGCCGCCGGCACAACACCGAGGCAGTCCTCAATGGCACGCTCCACCTCACTGGTTATGTGCTCACTTCCTCCGCGGATGAGGATGCTCACAGACTTCGGGTCGTGGCATTTGCGCACAAACACCATCTCATCATCGCCTATCTTCACCTCTTCAACGACGCCCGCATATCCCAGGTCGTCGCTGCTCAGGTCATCGATGCTGGTGACTATCCTCGCCCCGGTGGCACGGGATAACTTCTCCATATCGCTCTTCTTCACCCTGCGCACCGCGAAGATTCCCTCTTTTGCGAGGAAGTGCTGCGCCAGGTCGTCTATACCCTTCTGGCAGAAGAGCACATTTGCCCCGGCGGCTTTGACCTTCTCCACCATATCACGAAGCATGCGCTCCTCCTCATCGAGGAAGGCCTGAAGCTGATCAGGTGCAGTGATGCGAATCTCTGCGTCGAACTCCGTCTTCTCAATCTCAATGGGAGCATTTATGAGTGCAATCTTCGCATCCTTAACACTTCGGGGCATCCCGGGATGAACGCGCTCCTTGTCGATAATCACACCCTGTATGAGCTGTGTATCCTCTATTCCTCCGCCCACCTTCTTCTCAATTTTGACATGGTCGGCGTTGATGCTGATCTCGCCGTTCATCTCCTCGGCAACCGCCTTAACCGCCTTTACAACCAGCTCTGCCAGGTAGTCCTTAGCCTTCTCAGCGCCTTTGCCTGTCATCGCCGTCTCCGCGACCTTCTTCAGAAGCTCATCGTCGTTTATGTCGATATCTGCCGCCATGCTCTGCAGAATCTCCTCTGCCTTCTCTGCCGCCATCCTATAGCCCTTGGCTATGACTGTTGGATGCACATCCTGGTCTAAGAGTTCCTCAGCCCTCTTGAGAAGTTCGCCGGCAATTACAACGCTTGTGGTTGTGCCATCGCCAACCTCATCTTCCTGGGTCTTTGCCACCTCAACCATCATCTTGGCCGCGGGGTGCTCGACCTCCATCTCCTTGAGTATGGTTACGCCGTCATTGGTAACCACGACGTCACCTATGCTGTCCACGAGCATCTTGTCCATTCCTCTCGGACCAAGCGTGGATTTCACTATCTCGGCAATTATACGCGCCGCAAGTATGTTGGTGCGCTGCGCATCTCTGCCGTAGGTTCTCTGCGCCTTGTCAGAGAGTATCAAAACAGGCTGTCCGCCTAACTGTGCTACCATTTCTTCACCTCCTAGTTTACCCATAAAAGGGTTAAAGTCACATCAAGTAACTTTTCCGTTACCTGTGTTTTTGAACTTCTATATATAGTTTGTGGAATATGGAATTTTGTGATGGAACATTGAGAAAGGCAATTCCACGAAACTTATTTATATGGAAAGTTCGCCATGTTGGAACGAAACATTTGGAGGAGAAAAACATGAAAAAGTTTGTAATTGTCGCAGGGATTCTGCTGCTGGTGCTTGCCTTCGCCGGCTGCACCGGAGGAGGGGGCGAGACAAAGGCACCTGCAACTACACAGCCTCCAGCAACAGAGGCCCCCAAGGAGCCTGTGGGAGAGGAGGCTCCGGGCTATGCGGAGGTTGCTGAGATCCACGGTAAGGGCAAGTGCGACCAGTGCCACGATGCCCCTACATTCGCTGATATGCGCACAGGGTTGCACAAGGAAGCCTTCGAAAAGTTCGAGGGGCACAAGAACCTCTGTAAGGATTGCCACAGTGTCCAGACATTCTGCACCAAGTGCCATGAGCTTCCTGCTGTAATGCAGTGAACTTTCCCCCTCTTCTTTTTAATTTTTGTACAAATAGCGATAAGTTTATCTTCTCTGAATTAGAGAAGAATCAGAGATGGAGGAAGTTTTAATACTGGGTGCGGGCACAGGGGGGCTTATTCTCGCCAACAAGCTTGCAAAACAGGTGGGAGAGAGTGTAAGGATAAGCCTCCTAGACCGAAGCAGGAGGCATGTATACCAGCCCGGGTTTACCTTGATACCCTTTGGGATATACTCCGCACAGGGGTGCATTAAGCCCCTGGCAAATTTTCTGCCCAAGGGAGTAGCCCTTTATCAGGGCGAGATTGAGAGGATAGACCCCGAGAAGAGGGAAGTTACAGCGGGAGGCAGAGTCCTGAGCTACGACTGGCTTGTGATTGCCACAGGGTGCAGACCTGCTTTTGAGGAGGTTAGAGGCCTCGCCGGAGCGCTCTACAGGAGTGCACACGAGTTCTACACCCTGGAAGGTGCAAAAAGGCTGATGCAGGTGCTCCGCGGCTTTACCTCCGGCAAGCTTGTGGTAAGCATCGCAGGTATGCCAATAAAGTGCCCGGGAGCGCCCCTCAGCTTCGCCTTTCTTGTGGAGGAGTTTCTCCGCAGACGCGGTGTGAGGAAAAATGTTGAGATAAAGTTCACGACGAGCGAGCCGGAGGCTTTCTCAAAACCAAGGGTTGCTAAAACCCTGGAAGCCCTGGCAGAGGAGAGGGACATTGAGATAATCCCTGACTTCCCCATCGCTGAGGTGGACCCAACCTCAAAGCAAATAAAGAGCCCCACAGGAAAGAAAATCCCCTATGACCTGCTCGTGGTGACGCCACCCCACCAGGGTTCAGAGGCGGTTGTAAATTCGGGGATGGGCGACGCTCTGGGCTATGTTTGTATGGACAGGCACCACCTCAATGCTGTAGATTTTCAGAACACCTATGCTCTGGGAGATGCCGCAAACCTGCCAACCTCAAAGGCAGCGTCGAGCACCCACTTGCAGGCGAAGGTGGTGGCAAATAACCTGGCCGAGGATATTGCGGGCTCCAATATAAAGGCAGATTACGGCGGTGAGGCTTTCTGCTTTATACTCACCGGATTCAGCGAGGCACTGGTGGTAGGCTTCGACTATAAGAGAAAGCTCTATCATGGCAGGGTTCCTCTGCCCCTGCTAGGCCCCATCTCACTGAACAGGACAACAAAAACCAACCACATAGCCAAGCACCTTGCAAGGTGGTTCTACTGGCACCTATGGCTTCGAGGTGAAGATTTCCCGTATACAGAGGTGATGAGGGATGCATAACACGGAGGTACTCTCGCTGCTGGATGAGGCTCTATCCTCACTGGATGAGGAGGAGAGGGAAGCGCTTGTAAGGCTTATTCGCAGGGTGGCACAGAATGCTGACGAGATAGGCAGAGCACTGGACTGCGTCCTAGCTATGGTTGACCTTGCAGAGGAGTCAAAGCCATTATTTAAGGAGTTCTACGCTGAGCTGGGCTCCCTCCTCTCGCTGGCCGAAGGCGTTGATTTCAGCGAAGTTATTGAGCAGATTAAAGCCTACCTCGAGGATGTGGAGTATCCCGAAAAGTAAAAGCTAATCCTCCCTGTAGGTGTAGACCACAGAAGAACCCTCCTTGCTCTCTATGCGAATTGTGGTGTAGCTGTGGATGGAGGAGTTAAATCTGCCCACTGCCGTCTCACCAGGCCCTATTGTGGGAGGCGTAAAGGTGGCGCTGGGTGTGGAGGTCAGCATACTTGCGGTGTTGTTGCCTGTGTTGTTGACAATCACATGGGTACTGTTCACTGAGACCACCTCCAGGGTGGTCATAAGCCTTGCCTTTGTCCCG
Organism: Candidatus Pyrohabitans sp.; assembly: GCF_054014795.1. Lineage (NCBI taxonomy): Archaea > Methanobacteriati > Candidatus Hydrothermarchaeota > Candidatus Pyrohabitans > Candidatus Pyrohabitans sp. The sequence goes on from NZ_JBPMGE010000093.1 coordinate 53,653, forward strand.
TCCTCCACGGCATACATTACCACCGCCGAAGCGAGGGAATAAATAAAAATCAGGACCAGAATCACAGCTGTTCTCATGGTACAAGAGGAGTATCCGCAGAATTTATTTATTATCTTTCAAAAAGTGAAACACATCTGTGAAAATAAACTATAAATTCCATCCTCTCATAGCTTCCTTATATAATGGCGCCGAAGAATCTCTGCATTTTGGTAGTCTATGTTGCAATTGTAGGCACACTACATGCAGCCACGCCAGGGTTTATATTAAAGGAGGGTTTTCCGGTATTTATAGATACCGACTACACATCCCTGGACGCGGCGGACTACGACTGCAGTTCGCAGTACAGGGTGCTCATCGCAGGCGCAAAAAATGAGGTGATGTTTATTGATTCAAAGGGCGAAGAGCTGGGGAAATATATCTTCGACGCCCCGGTACATTCCGTGGTCTCACTGGAGACAGGCATCACCGGCTGCACCGGCGCTGCCGGAGTGTGGAACGGCAAGGCGTATGCATTCTTCATTCACAGGGGTGAGAACAGGATAGATTCCTATGGAAAAAAATGGGAATTCAACATAGGTGAGCGCATATATACCCTTGCCCCCGCGGACTTTGACGGCGATGGTTATGAGGATGTTCTCCTGGTGGGCACAGGGAGCTACACAGACAAGAGCTTCGGCAACCTCTATGCCCTGCCCACATCCTATCCCGGTAACTACACCTGGAAGTATGCCGTATCCAGCACGGTTATGAGCATCACCACCTTTGACTTAATGGGGGACATGCTCCGCGACAACATTGCAGTGGGCTATGGTAAGCGTGTGGATGTGCTGAATCTCAACGCCTCTCTGGTGTGGCGCCTTGATATGGGGGCTCAGGTCAAAGCTCTTGCACCGGCGGACTTCGACGGCGACAGTGCACTTGACGACCTTGTGGTGGGGGCGGGAAGCAGGGTTACGGGTGTAGACTCCCACAAACAGAAAGTGTGGAGCATAGACCTGGGCGAGGTTGTTGTGGGCGTGGTACCCGTGGATAGAGATGGCAATGGGATAATCGACTACCATCTGGTAGCGGCGGGTACTAAAATATATGCGGTTAAAGACGGTGGAATAAGCTGGGAGTTTGACACCGGGGTTAATATACACCGGCTGGTAAGCGCAGACTTCGACGGTGACAGCCTTCGCGAAGATGTGGCGCTTATCTCAGACAATGCACTCTTTGCCTACGACCGCGCGCTGCTGTACATCCCTGAACTCCTCCTAAATAAAAGCGCAGTGGTGGAGAATGGGAGTATAAATGTAACCCTGCTCCTGAAAAACACCGGAGAGGGCACAGCTGAGAAGGTAAAGATGGAGGACCCTGTACCTGAAGGCTGGAAGGCAAGAGGAGAAACCCGCTGGCAGGGCGAGGTTTCGCCAGGCGGGGAGGTTGTAATCTCCTACCTTCTCCTGCCATCTTCACCCGGTAATCATACACTGCCGGAGGCGAAGGCCAGCTATTACGACAGGTATGGCAGAAAATACTCTGCAAACAGCTCCAGCGTGGGGGTGAATATCGCCGAAATAGAGGTGGTGCAGAAGGAGAAAAAAGAGGCACGTGTAGAGGAAAGCTCCCCCCCTGTGCTGGTGGTTGACACGAACATTGAGGGTAACCTCACAAAGGGCGGAAATGTTACAGTTAACATAATACTGCGAAATGTGGGAGGAAGCACCGCCTTTGCCACTGTTGAAATTCCCATACCGGAGGGTGTGGAGCTGGACATAAGTAGATGGGAGGGTGAGGTGAAAGAGGGCGAAGTTAAGGCGCTAAGCCTGCTCCTCATGGAGAGAAACCTCACCTCCAGCGTAAAGGAGGTGGTTCTGCCACCTGTGAATGTTATCTACCGCGACGAAGGCGGAGGCGTATACTTCACAGGCACGGGGGAGCTAACTGTACCTGTAAACATAAGCGAGGAGGGTCTGCTTAAGAAGCTCAAGAAGAGGCTGAAGTTTCTGCCTCTTGCGTTGATACCCATTGTGATAATCTTCGTACTCCACAGGAAGGGGAAGCTGAATGTAAGAATTCCGCTCCCCAGAAAACTGAAAATACCTGTGAAAATTCCGGGAAGAGGCTCCTCCCTATCCCAGGAGGAGCTTGAACAGCTTGAAAAAGCCTTTGTAAAGGCTTACATTGAATACCAGAAGCAGGGGGAGAGGCCCACCTACGGGGATATGATGGAAAAGCTGGGTGTGGATATGGAGACAGTTAAGGAGATAGTCGAGAGGGTCAGAAAATCAGGAAAGTATATACTACAGTGAAGAGGCTATCAGCAGGGTGTTGTAAAATACAACCCCCGCACCCATCGCAGTGAGCACAGGCGGCGCGACCCTGGGGTAGATGCTCAGCGAAGCTTTCGCGAGGGCTGCATAGACTACTATCTTGAATGCAAAGAAGTAAAACCAGCTCTTTTCTATAAGGGCTCGCATGAAGATGTTGCCCTCAATTAGGCCGAAGATGTTTACGCCAAGATAGGTCAGCACTCCATCAACTATGCCGAGCAGTAAAAAGGATGCAAGTGCCAGCTGCTTCCTGCCCACGCCTATTCCTCCAGCTTGCTGTGTTTCGATTCTCGAAACATATTCCGAAACTCTAACATCGGATACAGTAGTCGTTTCGATAGCAGAAAAAAAATGTTTATTAACCCTGCAGAGGGGGTATTATACGATAGAATGGAGAGTACAAAATACCTTGAGATAGGACTGAAAACAGACGAACTTCACCGCAGAATAGGAAAGGGCATCCCAACGGGCTCTTTCATGGTGATAGAAGGCGAGAATGCCTCCGGGAAGAGCATACTCGCCCAGAGGCTACTCTATGGCTTTATGAAAAATGGACGCACTGCCACCTACATCTCCTCGGAGCTCACAACCCAGGACTTTCTGGAGCAGATGGCCTCCCTCGGTTACAACGTATCCAGCTATCTGACGGAAAAAAAGCTGCTCTTCGTGCCTGTTTTCCCGAGGATAGGGAGGGTGGTCCCGCGTAAAGACTTCATATACCGTTTAATGAGGGCAGAAGCACTATTCCGCAATCAGGTGGTGATAATAGACACATTCGACTCGCTAATATTAGAAAAAATGACAAAAAAAGACATATTCAGCCTGATTTCCTTTATAAAGAAGGTAATCAACATGAACAAAACCATAATTATCACCGTTGCACCCTGTAATATGGACGAGGAGGTGCTCAAAACGCTGCGCTCAATCGCAGACATCTACTTTTCCATCAAAATGAAAGAGGTGGGAGGAAGCATAAAGCGCGTGATAAATGTTTACCGCTTCCGCGGGGCTTCTATGACAGTTGCGGATACCATAGGCTTCAGAGTAGAACCCAAGGTGGGCTTTGTGATAGAAATCTCCTCGGTGGCGTAGGGGCTGGGCTATGGAGGATGCAAAAGCATACACAAGGGCTCTGGAGAGGAATCTCCATCTCAGGGAGTACATACAGAGATTTGTGAAGCAGGGCAACCCCAAGCCCGAGTTTCATGTAAGCCTCAGCAGGGACATGCGGGATATGCAGGAGGTCAATCTCATCTACCCTGTGGGCGACCCCATCTTTGTGCACATCCTCCGTACACCCAAAGAGGCGCGCTACCTAGCAATCGAGCCGGTATTCACACCGGCACTCAGGGAGAAGTACTACCGCATTCTTGACAGAATGCTGGAGATAGTACCTCACCAGCTTGAGCCCAGGGCACCCAGAGAGTTCAAACTCATGATAGACCGCATGCTCGAGGAAATCTGCGACCTGGGGGACGAGAAGCCATCACTTAGAGAGCGCCTGCTGAGAGGGGATACGCTGAGGAAGAGGGTAGGTGTAGAGCCACGTGAGTTCGACGAGCTGAGGTACAAGATAATGAAGGAGATGGCCGGCCTGGGTGCGCTTGAGCCCTTCATCCGCGACCCGTACATAGAGGATATCCACTGCATAGGCATAGGCAACATCTACATCTTCCACAAGGTGTTTGAACTCCTGGAGACCAATATAGGCTTCTTCTATGACCGCGACCTCGACGCCTACTGCTACAAGCTCAGTGAGTATCTCGACAAACCCGTGAGCAAGTACAACCCTATCGTTGACGGCGCACTCCCGGATGGCTCTAGGATAAACATAATCTTTGGAAGAGATGCGAGCAAGAAAGGCTCAAGCTTTACAATCCGCAAATTTACAGCTGTACCCCTGAGCATAACCCAGCTTGTGAACTGGGGGTCGCTGAATGCGCAGATGGCTGCCTACCTCTGGCTGGCGCTGGAAAACGGAATGTCTGTGCTAATATGCGGCGAGACCGCAAGCGGCAAGACAACCCTGCTCAATGCAATTGCCAGCTTCATAAAACCAAGCGCAAAGATACTCAGCGCCGAGGATACGCCTGAGGTGAATGTACCCCACGAGAACTGGCAGCAGCTCATAACGCGGGGCAGCCTGAGCAAGAGTAAGGGAAATGCACTTTCCACAGTGGAGATGCAGGATTTGCTCAAGGTTGCGCTGCGCTCCAGGCCGGATTACATCATCGTTGGCGAGATACGCGGACAGGAGGGTGCGATTGCCTTCCAGGCCATTCAGGCTGGCAGGCCGGTAATGGCAACCTTCCATGCATCGTCGGTGCGCAAGATGATTCAGCGCTTTACCAGCGACCCCATAAATGTCCCCCAGACCATAATGGGCAACCTCAACCTGGCGCTTTTCCAGCAGGCACTTTACTACCACGGCAAGTTCATACGCCGCGTGCTGGAGATGGTAGAGATTGAGGGCTATTCGCCAGAGGTTAAGGGCATACTGACAAGGGCTGTTTTTGAGTGGATTCCTCGTACAGATACGCATGTATTCTCGGGCTACTACAACAGCTATGTGCTCGAAGAGGAGGTGGCAAAGAAGCTGGGCTACGAGAACACCAAGGAGATTTACCGCGAGCTTGAGATAAGGACCCGTGTAATCGAGGAGATGATAAAGCAGGAAATCTTCGACTATTTCGACGTTTACGGTCTCATACGGAAGTACATAGACGAGGGGCTTGAAGCCCTGCCATTTCCCGTGACGGTGAGTGGTGAGGTAAGGTGACTGAAATCGAAGCCTGGGACAGGCTGATGAGGGAAAATCCCCACCTGAGGAAGTATGTTCGAGAGTTCGTGGGCAGGGGCAATGAGATGCCCGGCTTCCACTTCAAGCTTACAAAGGAGCTTGCCAGCGACGAGTATCCCAACCTGATATATCTCGCCGGCGTGCCCGTGTTCATTCATATCTACCGCCCGCCCCGCGGCGGTGAGACCGAGTACATAGCAATTGAACCCAAGCTCACAGGAAAGGAAAAGGAGAAGTATATGCAGATCCTCGACTCTCTGCTAATATTTGCACAGCATGCTTCCATGCCCAAGGATGAGGAGGAGCTCAAAGAACTCATAGATAAGGCGCTTAAGGAGGTGGGTGTTAGAGAGCAGAAGCGCTTTGAACTCGGACTAATAAAGAAGGTCCCCCTCAGCGAAGAGGAGTTCCATGCGATTCGCTACCAGCTCATCAGGGACATAATCGGCATGGGCATGCTTGAACCCTTCAGCAGGGACCCCTACATAGAGGACATCTTTGCCTCTGGTCTTGGACCCATATTCGTGGTGCATAAGTTCTTCGGCAACCTCAAGACCAATATTGTGCTCAAGTCCGATCAGGACGTGGATGAGTACTGCTTCAGAACAGGCGAGCGAATGGATGCCGCGATCAGCGATGCCACACCCATAGTCGACGGCACTATGCCAGATGGTTCCAGGGTTAGTATAGTTTATTCCCGCGCTATAAGCAGGCGCGGCTCCAGTTTTTCTGTACGAAAGCAGACCTCAGAGCCCCTGAGCATCACCCGCATAGTGGACTACGGCACCATCGATTCGGAGATAGCCGCCTACCTGTGGATTGCCATAGAGAACGGAATGAACGTATTCTTCTGCGGCGAGAGCGCCTGCGGCAAGACTTCACTTCTCAACGCGGCATGTGCCTTCATAGAGCCCACGGCTAAGGTGTACACCGCTGAGGATACCATCGAGGTTACAGTGCCGCACAAGTGCTGGCAGCAGCTTACCACTGTGCTTGGGGGTCTGAAGGGCAGCTACCTGGTGAGTATGCACGACCTGCTAATCGCAAGCCTTCGCTCGAGGCCAAACTACATAATCGTGGGTGAGATACGCGGGAGCGAGGGTGCGATTGCCTTCCAGGCAATGCAGACAGGTCACCCCGTGATGAGCACCTTCCACGCTTCGTCGGTTAAGAAGATGATTCAGCGGTTAACCGGCAACCCGATAAATGTGCCAATAACCTTCATAGACAATCTGAATGTGGGTGTGATAATGCGCTCTGTCTACAGGGGCAGGGCGCTGCTTCGAAGGGTGGTGGAAATCTCAGAGATTGAGGGCTACTCCTCAGAGGCGCAGGGGGTGCTGACGCGCAGGATTTTCGACTGGGACCCTGTGAAGGATGTGCACCTTTTCAAGGGGATGTACAACAGCTTCATTCTAGAGAACAAAATTGCACCTACGCTGGGCTACGAGGACAAGCGCGAGATATACAAGGACCTGGCGCTTCGAAGGCGGATAATTGATGAGATGGTGAGGCGCAATATCTTCGACTACTATGAGGTATACGAGATAATAAAGAGCTTCTGGCGCTACGGCGCTGAGGGCCTGCCTTTCCCGGTATGAGGTGAGGACATGAAGGGGCTTGAAGGGGGCTTGAAGGAGAAGCTGCGCGAGAGGATGGTGAAGCTCTGGGGAGAGCTCTCCAGCTTCCTGCTCAAGGCAGGCAGGGGTATGACCATACGCAGCTACATGTTCGGCGTTTTTGTGCCCCTCACCGTCTTTGGCATCCTCGTTGCCCTTGTGCTGAAGCTCTTTGTGTTCCGCTATTTCCCTGTAGAGGGTGTTGTCGGATTAATACCCTACATCTTTCCGCTGCTGTGCATCTTTGTCGCCCTCATCTACCCCTTCTACTACATCTACGCGCGGGCGAAGAACATCGACACCCACATCCCGCTCTTTATAACCTACCTGGCCACCCTCGCAACCACCGGGCCCAGCAGAAAGATTCTGTTTCGCATGGCCTCTGAGAAGGAAGAGTTTGAAACTCTGGCAGAAGAGGCGGGGAAGATAGTCAAAATCGCCGACTCCTGGAACATGGGCTTTATTAAGGCGTGTAGAGCAGTTGCAAAAACCACGCCGAGTGTGATCTTCCAGGATTTCCTGGAGCGTCTCGCGCACTCCTTCCAGGCAGGTGAGGACATCAAGGAGTTCCTGCGCAAGGAGGTCAATGTGGTGATGAATGAGTATGAGCGCATGTACAAGCGCTCCCTCTACCACATTGAAACCGCCAACAACATGTATCTGAACATGATAATCACCCTCGCCTTCGTCGCCGCCTTTGCGCTTATCTTTCCCATGCTCACCAATATGAGCATTACGGGGGCACTCTACGGGATGTTTCTCCTCTTCTTTCTCGTGGACCTGGCGATGCTCCTCTTCATACGCAAGATAACCCCCAAGGACGACCTGATGCACCACCTTGCTATCAAATCAAAGGATATGCTCATGCTGGAAAAGGCGTTGCTGCCCACCATCTTCATCTCCTTCATAATATTCATAATCCTCCTCTTCATACGTCCCTTCTCCACACCAGTAAATGTGGCAATCTCTCAGACACCGCTCATATTTCTGGGCATACTCGCCGGGAAGGTGGAGGCAAGGGTGATGCGCAAGGACGACAACTTCCCCACCTTTATACGCACAGTGGGTGCGGCGGCGGGTGTGAGGGGTGGCAGTCTCACGCCGGTAATAGGTGCACTGAGGCTGCACAACTATGGCGCTCTCACCGCCGACATACAGGCGCTTTACCGCAGGCTCACCCTGGGCAATGTCAATCGCTCCTGGCGCTTCTTCGCGGGTGAGACTGGAAGCAACCTCATAGACAAGTTCAGCAGGATTTTCATAGAGTCAACCTACTCAGGCGGCGACACTGCCGAGATAGGCGAAACCCTCGGCAACAGCTTTGCCAGGATGATAGGATTAAGAAAGTTCCGCCGTCAGCTTGCAAGCAGCCTGAAGGGCATGCTGTACAGCGCCATGGTGGGAATTTCAATATCAATCTTCATAATCGTGACACTGGTGGACTCTCTGGGTAAGGGTCTTTTTGGCGGCGGCAGCATATCGCTTGAAGGAATAGAGTTTATGCCCATCAAGTTCACTGCCGTGGAGCTCGACATGTCCCTTATAATTATGCTGGTGTGGGTGCTCCTGCTGATGCATGCTGCGATATCATCGCTGATAATAAAAACTGTGGACGGCGGGCACATGTACAATTCACTGGTACACTATGTTTCCATGATGTGGATAGGCACCGTCATAACTGTGCTCATCCCCAGGGCATTTCAGGAAATTATTCCCATTTAGCCTCAAACCGCTTCTTGAGCCAGTAGTAGGGCACCCAGAAGGTGAAGGGCAGGCTTAGTATCCAGGTGAGAAAGGAGAATATTACCGCCCTCTCGTACGGATGTCCCACCAGGAGGTAAACCCTGCTGAGGGCGAGGTACCATATGTAGTTGAACACCGCCAGCAGGACGGCAACTCCAAAAGGAGATTTTATCTCAGGTCTCATCTACATCCCCTATCAGCAGCTATTCGGGACAATTTTGGTGTTGGCAAACATATTTTCTATCTTTCGATTTGTGAAATGTTCACAGAAAGATAATTTTCAGAAACTTTTTCGGCGGCAGGCAAAAGGATTTAATAGCGCCTCGACCTACTCTCTTTATGCTTGAGCTGACCTACGAGACCTTTGCAAGGAAGAGGCCACAGCTCAGGGATAAGATGACACGGCTTCTCCACAGCGGAGAGTTGAAGAGGTATCGAGAGCTGTGGCACAGTCTTGAACCCAAGGAAAAGCGCACTGTTGTTGCAGCCGTGGACGGGAGCAGCAACTACAGGCGGTACAAAAACCTTCTCCTGTATGCGATTAACGCTGCGGTTGTGAGATATGACGGCTCTCTTAAAGAGAAGGGCTATGCCGATGTGGACTTCCTAACCCCCTACAAGTACCTCACGGAGAGGCTGGATATATACCGCGCCACCCTTGAGCTGAAGGCTGCCCTCGCCGCCGTGGAGGAGGTTGAGCTCTTTCTCCTGGACGGCTCGCTCCACAGCAGCTTAACCGC
>NZ_JBPMGE010000094.1:0-58084 GCF_054014795.1 Candidatus Pyrohabitans sp.
AAGCTTTGGAGTTTTATTCTTGCTACATCGTAATCTCAATCTCAAGCTTCTCTGCAATCTCCTTGTAGCGGTTGCGTATTGTGACCTCGGTTACGCCGGCGACCTCGCTTATCTCCTGCTGGGTCCTGCGCTCGCCCACGAGAACACTCGCTATGTATATTGCAGCCGCACTCACGCCGGTGGGACCTCGCCCGGAGGTTAGCTGCAGGTTCATTGCCTTGCCCAGTATGTCCATCGCCTTCATCTGCACCTCCCGGGATAGGCCGAGGGAAGAGCAGAAGCGAGGGATGTAGTCCACGGGCGTTGTTGGTGAGAGGTTTATTCCCAGTTCGCGGAGTATGAAGCGGTATATTCGCCCTATCTCCTTGCGGTCCATCATGCTTGCCTCTGCTATCTCGTCAAGAGTGCGGGGCACAGAGCACCGGCGACAGGCAATGTATATGCACGCTGCCACCACGCCTTCTATGCTGCGACCGCGTATCAAGCCCTTATCCACAGCCTTGCGGTAGACCACCGCAGCGCTCTCGCGCACATTCTTGGGCAGGTCGAGCTTTGAGGCGATTTTATTCAGCTCAGTTAGCGCGATGGTGAGGTTGCGCTCCTTGGCGTTGCTCACGCGGATGCGCTGCTGCCACTTGCGCATGCGGTAGAGCTGGGCACGCTGCTGCGAAGGTATATCCCTGCCAGAAGAATCCTTGTTGCGCCAGTCTATCGTCGTGCTCAATCCCATGTCGTGTATGAGATACGTCATGGGCGCCCCGGTGCGTGAGCGCTTCTCTGCCTGCTCGCTGTCAAAGGCACGCCACTCAGGTCCCTCATCCACCAGGTCCTCATCAATCACCAGACCGCACTGGTTGCAGATAACCTCTGCCCTCTCATAGTCGTGATACAGATCTGTGCTTCCACACTCCGGGCACTTCACAACATCTTCGCCTGTGCTTATCTCATTCACCACCCTTGAGCGTTTTCAGCTCCCTGCAAAAAAAGCCTGATATAGTCGATGATTCTAACATGTAACCTGAATTCCTGAAATTCCCGAGTTAAATAAATATAGATTTATGTTGTTAAGAAGCCCTGAGAGTTCAACCTCCTACTGGGGGATTGCAAATGCCTCGTAAGATGTTACCAAAAAAGATATATATCATGAAAAATCATGAACTTTATGCGAGAGGTGCAATGCGATGGGTGAAGAAATTCCTGTTGATGTGGGCCTGATCTATGAGGGCGAAAGGATAAGAAAGTCCAACATGTACGTTGACCTCGCCGGACCTAAGAGCAGGGGTGCGGAGCTACTGCTGGTTGCACCTGTGGATGAGGTTGAAGACGGCAAGGTTGAGGTTGTTGGACCGGATATAGATGCGATGGAGGAAGGTGGGCGCTATCCTCTGGGCATATTTATCAAGGTGGCAGGGAAGACGCTGGAGGAGGACCTTGAGGGCGTTTTTGAGCGCAGGATTCACGACTTCTCCAACTATGTTCAGGGATTTATGCATCTCAACTCCCGTGACATAATATGGTGCAGGGTCAGCAAGGATGCAGCGAAAAAGGGGCTAAAGCTCTACCACGTTGGCGAGGCGCTTATAAAGCTTTACAAGGCGGAGTTTGATGTTATAGAGAAGATGCAGGTGACCTTCTATACCGACGAGAAGGCCGTGGATGAGCACATTGCGAGAGCGAGGAAGGTCTATGAGAGGCGCGATGCAAAGGCGGCGGCACTCAAGGATGAAGAGGTGGACGTTTTCTACGGCTGCCTGCTCTGTCAGGGCTTCGCTCCAACACACGTTTGTGCAATCACGCCAAGCAGAACCTCTGGTTGCGGTGCAATTTCCTGGTTTGAGGGCAGGGCGGCAGTGAAGGTCGACCCGAATGGGCCTTTATTCGAGATTCCAAAGGGAGAGGTTATAGACCCGGTACGGGGTGAGTACTCCGGAATAAACGAGATGATACGCGATAAGAGCAACGGTTCAATAGAACGCGTGTACCTTCACAGCCTCTTCGACTATCCCCACACCTCCTGCGGGTGCTTTGAGGCCATAGCCTTTTACATCCCTGAGGTGGACGGCATAGGCATTGTACACAGAGACTTTCACGGTGTTACCCCCTTCGGCATACCCTTCTCCACTATGGCAGGGCAGGTAGGAGGAGGTATGCAGAGCCAGGGCTTCCTGGGAATAGGTATAGCCTACCTGCGCTCCCCCAAGTTTCTGCAGGCTGACGGCGGCTGGCAGCGCATAGTATGGCTACCCTCTCAGCTCAAGGAGCGGATGCGCGATGTCATACCTGAGGAGTTGTACGACAAGATAGCTACTGAGCAGGAGGCACAGGACCTCGAATCGCTGAAGGAGTTCCTGAAGGAGAAGCAGCATCCTGTAATCGAACGCCTCGCAGAGGAGGAAGAAGAGGAACGCGAAGAGGAGGCACAGCCTGTCGCCACGATGCAGGAGCTGACGCTGCCAGCGCAGGTCATGCCCCGGGCCGGCTCACCCACCGAGATTACAATCATCTTCAAGAACGCAAAGATATATGCAGAAAAGGTAATAATAAGGAGAAAGGAATGATAATCGCTGTCTCGGGCAAGGGCGGCACTGGTAAGACAGTGATAGCAAGCCTGCTGGTGCGCTCCCTGACGGAACGCAATGCTTACGATATCCTGGCGATAGACAGCGACCCGGATTCGAATCTCCCCGAAGCGCTGGGTGTTGAGGTGGAACGCACCATAGGTGATATACGCGAGGAGCTCCTTGAGAAGCGCGATAGTCTGTCGCCAGGGATGAGCTGGCATTCTCAGCTGGAGTACGAGGCGATGCGTGCCCTCGTCGAGGATAGAGCTTTTGACCTGCTCAGCATGGGGCGCCCCGAGGGAGCGGGCTGCTACTGCGCCGCCAACCATGTGCTCCGCGGGATAATCGACACAATCGCCAAAAACTACGACTACGTGGTGATAGACACAGAAGCAGGGCTTGAGCACCTGTCGCGACGGACCACTCAGAACGTTGATGTAATGCTGGTGGTCACCGACACCTCCAAGCGGGGGATAACCACCGCCGCAAGGATTAAAGAGCTTGCACAGGAGATGAAAATTAAATTTAAGAGCATATACGTGGTTATAAACCGCGCAACCGCCGAGACAAAGCAGAGACTCGAGGACTATGCGAGAGAGATAGGCCTGGAGGTAATAGGCGTTGTGCCGGAGGACGAGAACGTCAAGAGCTATGACCACGAGGGAAAGCCCCTGATAGAGCTTCCTCCTGACACCCCCGCGCTAGAGGCTGTGCGAAAAATAGCAGAGAAGATAGTGAGGTAGGAGCATGAAACTCAACCTTGAGGACGTATTAAAAAGCCTGGTTGATGCGGATAGCGTAGAGCTGGAGAATGTTAAGCTGGACATGGAGGAGCTTGTAATAAAGGCAAAGCAAGCAATGCTCATGCCCATGATGCAGCAGCTTGCCCCTCAGGCTGCGGCGCCTGAGAAGCTCGAGGCTTTGCCAGATATAACCTTTGAGAAACCTGTTAAGGAGTATCGCGGGCAAGTGGAGGAGATCACACTTGGCGCCACAAGAAGCGAAGGAGGAAGCAGGGGTAAGGTGATAAAGATAGGCGGGCAGCGCACCCTCTACCACTTTGAGGGAGGTTGGTTGAACAAGCCCGCGGTGAGCTTTGATGTCTTTGATATATCACAGCCCCAGTTCCCGAAGGCCCTGCGAGAGGCATGGGGCGACTTCTGGGATTCACCCGCCGAGTGGGCACGGGAGGCCGTGAAGCGGGGGGCAGACCTGGTTACAATTCACTTGGTCTCAACCGACCCTAAGGTAAAGGACACTCCAATAAGGGAGGCGGCAAAAACCGTGGAGGAGGTGCTCCAAGCGGTAGATGTGCCCATAGTGGTGGGCGGCTCTGGCAACCCCGAGAAGGACCCGCCGCTCTTCGAGAAGGTTGCTGAGGTGGCTGAGAATGAGCGCTGCCTGCTTGCGAGCGCCAATCTGGACCTGGACCACAAGCGCATCGTTGAGGCTGCGGTTAAGTACAACCACAACGTTTTGAGCTGGGTTTCTCTGGATATCAACGATCAGAAGACACTGAACAAGCTCCTCCTTGAGGAGGGCCTGCCCCGCAACAGGATGGTGCAGGACCCCACCACAGCGGCACTGGGCTATGGTCTGGAGTACACCTACACAATTATAGAACGCATTAAGGGCAACGCCCTAAAGGGTGAGAAGGAACTCGCCTTCCCTGTGAGCTGCGGCGTCACCAATGCCTGGGCAGCGCGCGAGGCATGGATGAATGTGCCTGAGTGGGGTCCCCGGGAGTACCGCGGTCCCCTCTGGGAGACTGTAAACTCTCTCACGGTGATGCTTGCTGGAGCGGACATAATGATGATGCTTCATCCGAGCGCAATGCAGGCGATTAAGAAAATAATCGATTCCATATTCGGCGATTACCCCGGCGTGGAGATAAAGTACGAGGAGTGGCTGAAGGTCTAGGGTATGACAAAGATATCGCCGCTGGAAGTTCACAAACTGCTGCCACGCACCAACTGCAAGAAGTGCGGCCACGCAAGCTGCATGGCCTTTGCAGTAAAGCTGGTGAGCGGCAGGGCTTATCTGGAGGAGTGCCCCACGATAAATGAGCCGCGCTATCTGCGCCAGAAGCTTGAGCTGAAGGAGCTCCTCAGCAAGGCCCTTGCGGCGACGACCACAAAGTTTGTGATTCACGAGGACCTGTGCACAGGCTGCGGGAACTGCGTTGACGCCTGCCCTGCCAACGTGGCGGTTAGCCTTGAGGTAAGCGGAGGCAAGGGCAGTGCCAGCTCAGAGCTGGTGCTCAAAATAGAAGATGGAGTGGTAAAGGTGGTGAATGTCAAGGCGTGCAGGCGCTTTGAGGAAGACGCCAGTGAGTCGCGCCCGTGCAATGTGTGTGTGGACTCCTGCCCGTATAAGGCAATAGAGTTTATGTAATTATTGAGAGGCGATGAAAAATGGCTAAGGTATCACCCCTCGAGATATACAGATATTTACCCGGTCTGAACTGCAAGGAGTGCGGCGAAGACTCCTGCATGGCCTTTGCGAGTGCGCTCATAGAGCGCAGCAAGAAGTACGAGGACTGCGCTCCTCTGCTCAGGGAGGAGAAGTACAGGAAGAAGCTGGAGAAGCTGATAGAGCTGGTAACCCCCCCGGTTAAGGAGGTGGTTGTAGGCGAAGGCGAGCGCGCCTGCACAATAGGCGGCGAAGAGGTTATGTACCGCCATGAGCTGACCTTCTTTAATCCCACTGCTCTGTTTATCGACGTGAGCGACGACCTGCCTGCAGATGAGCTAGCCGATAGGGTGGCGAAGATCAGCAGGTTTGCTATAGAGCGCGTTGGTCAGGAGCTCCGCCTCGATGGCATTGCAATTCGCGCAAAGAGCGGCGATGTAGCGAAGTTCGGCGAGGCTGTGGTAACTGCGGTTGAAAATTCGGACATGCCTTTAATGCTGTGTTCCTTCGACCCTGAGCACCTGGAGGTTGGGCTTGAGATAGCTATAGAGCGAAGACCTCTCATATACGCCGCAACGAAAGAGAATGCCGATGCCGTAGCTGAGCTCGCACTCAAGCACAATGCACCTGTCGTGGCGTATTCGCCGGGCGATATTCAGGGCTTATTCGAGCTCGTGGCGAAGCTGCGCAGCAGGGGTGTGGAGGACATTGTGCTCGATGTTGGCACCTACCCGCTGGGCGAGAAGTTTGGCTCATGCCTTGAGAACATGGCAATACTTCGCAGGCTTGCTATCGAGAATAGAGAGAAGCTGGCGGGCTACCCCATAATGGGTGTGCCCCTCGTGGCCTGGCTTAACGGCGAGGAGCCGGCCAAGGCTGCGATGCAGGAGTGTATCATAGCCAGCGCCCAGCTCCTGCGCTACGCTGACCTGCTGGTGCTCCACTCTATGGAGATGTTCTCCCTGCTACCTCTGCTCACCCTGAGGCAGAACATCTACACCGACCCGAGGGTGCCGATTCAGGTGGATGCGAAGCTCTATGAGATTGGCAAACCGGATGAGAACTCGCCTGTGTTTCTCACGACAAACTTTGCCCTCACCTACTACACAGTTGCCTCTGACATAGAGGCCGGGAAGGTGGACTGCTATCTCCTCGTGGTGGATACCGAAGGCTTGGCCGTCGAACCTGCTATGGCTGGCGCGAAGCTAACCGGTAGCCTGGTCAAGGAGGCAATTGAGGAGAGCGGCGTCACGAAGAAGGTGAAGCACCGCAAGCTCGTAATCCCGGGTATGGCGGCGCGCATCTCGGGCGAGATTGAGGACCTTACCGGCTGGAATGTGCTCGTGGGTCCGATAGATTCTTCGCGAATCCCGGCATTTGTTGAGGAGAAGTGGAAGGCGAATGGACAGGGTTAGTTTTTCCTGTTCACCTTTACTCGATGCCCTTTTTAAAGAACGATGAAGCATGTTATAGGTCTATCTATTATGTAAAAAACAGGACCGGTGAGTTTATGAGGGAAATTTTGGTTAGAGTTCCCGAGTGGGTGGATGAAGATTTTATTAAGTTGCAAATTGAAAGGATAATCAGTATAGAAAAAAGGAGAAGAGAACTCATAGAAGAGACTTTGGGAAAATTAGCAGTTGACGAGGAGGATTTAAAAAAACTTGAAAGGGTGAGGGAGGATGTATGGAGGGAGGAGAAGAAAAGATTGGGGCTGTAGTTGTAGACACGAACATTATTATCTCTGCCCTAATTCCAAAGAATTCGAGACTCAGAGATATCATCCTTTCGGGTAAAATTAAACTTTATGCCCCGGAATATTTACTTAAAGAACTTGGTAAATACTGGAGATTAATCATAAATAAAGCTGAGGAGAGAGGTGTCAGCAGATCTAATCTTGAGCTGGTTAAAGAAGAATTGCTTTCAAAGATTGTGTTTGAGCCTGAAAAATTATATCTTACCAAAATTCATGAAGCGTACGCAATCTGTAAAGATTTTGATGAAAAGGATACCCCATTTGTAGCATTAGCTTTGGTGTTGAAAATTCCGATACTCACGGAAGACAAAAATCTTTTAAAAAATGCCGGAAATTATGATGCAATTAGTTTGAAAGAGTTATTTGAGATGTTTATGAATCTCAAAGACAGAATAAGCGTTGTAAAGGGTGATATAACCCAGATAGAGACGGAGGCGATAGTTAATCCGTCCAACAGCTACGGGGTAATGGGAGGCGGCGTTGCGCTGGCGATTAAGCGTAAGGGCGGCAGCGAGATAGAGCGTGAGGCGATGGCGAAGGCTCCTATCAGCGTGGGAAGCGCCACCGTGACAACGGCGGGCAGGCTTAAAGCGAAGGCGGTGATTCACGCCAGCACAATGGCAGAGCCGGCGCAGAAGATAGGTGTGGAGGAGGTGCGCCTGGCAACACGTGCTGCGCTTCGCGCTGCAGCAGAACACGGCTTTAAGAGCGTAGCCTTCCCTGGCATGGGCACAGGCGTGGGGGGCGTCGCCAAGCATGAGGCAGCGAGGGCGATGCTGGTGGAGATTAGGGCGCACCTCGCCAGAGAAGCACTTCCCGAGAGGGTGATTCTCGTAGCCTTCGATGAGGAGCTCTTCTCAGCCTTCCAGCAGGCCCTAAATAAAATGTAATATTTTGAATATATGACTAAGAAAGTATAGAGAGATAAAAAAAGAGGTTTTGGGAAAATTTACGAAATGGTTGCTTAAAGAGAAGGGAGAGCTTGCTGAGCTTGTGGATAGTGTTGAATAGCCCAATGCTAAGGCTTTGATTGCGAAGCCCAGACATAATAAGGAAGCTCAAATTTAATGCTAACAAGCTGTTCACCGGAGCAGGGCTGGCGAAAAAGATTATCGACAGGTGGAGTGCGAGCGTAGCTACCTAAATTATCATCTTACGGTGAGGTACTCCCGCTATATGTTTACAGGTATCTTCGGATTCTTGGCATCACCAGTGCCATAGAATTTGTTAAGATCATAAAGAACAAAAAATATTTGTTGGAGATATGGTTATTACTAAAATAGTGACTTCAGATGAAAGGATTTGTAGAAACCCCCAAAGAACTCGTTGACCTTATGGTTGAAAAACTTTTCAGAGACGCCCCTCCAGTTGAGGGTAGTACTCTGCTGGATCCAGGGTGCGGTAGAGGTGCGTTTATTGAAGGTGTTATACGCTGGTGCAGAAGATACCACAAACCTATACCACAGATTACGGGAATTGAGCTCAATCCTAAGCATGTACAAGAAGCTAAGAAAAAATTTGATAGTTATATAGAAGTTAAGATTATAGAAGGCGATTTTCTTACATATAAATGGGATGAAAAGTATGGTTACATTATAGGTAATCCTCCATATGTTCCTATCACAAATCTATCTAGAGAGGAGAAAGCCCGATATAGGAGGTTATATAAGACTGCTAGTGGGAGGTTTGATTTGTATCTCCTATTTTTTGAAAAAGCTCTTGGACATCTTAAACCTGATGGAAGACTCGTTTTAATAACACCCGAAAAATATACGTACGTAAATACCGCTAAACCTCTCCGTCTGTTGCTTAAGAAGTTTTATGTAGAAGAGATCCACATGGTCAATGAGAGGAGTTTTGGGAGCATAGTCGCATATCCTACAATTACCACGGTTGTTAATAGAAGAGACGGTCGAACTACGAGAATTGTTACACGTGACGACGTAGTTAAAGATGTCATACTATCAATTGACGGGTCTCAATGGACTCATCTTATATTTGGTGGCGGTGAGGTGAGTTACGGTCTCAAACTTTCTGATATATGTATTAGAATAAGTTGTGGGGTTGCAACTGGTGCGGATTCCGTCTTTGTGGTAGAGACAAAAAAACTGGAAGAAGGGCTCAAAAAGTTTGCGTATCCCACAATTTCTGGCAAAGAATTAAGACCAGGTGAGATGCCAGAACCAAAATATTCTATGCTCGTTCCATATACGAGGGATGGTAGACTAATACCGGAGAAGAAGCTGGGTAAACTGGGTGAATATTTGAGGCGTCCAAATAACTACAGAAAGCTAAAAGCACGCTCTTGTGTAGCCCGAAAGCCATGGTACGCTTTCCATGAGACTCCACCAATGCGCTACATTCTTCGTCCAAAAATAATGTGTAAGGACATCACATCAAAACCTTTTTTCGTTGTGGACGAAACAGGTGAAATCATTCCTAGACATTCTGTTTATTATATCGTTCCAAAAGACCCTCTCATACTACACGAGCTTGCTTCATACTTGAACTCACCAGAGGTTTCAGAATGGCTCATTTCGTACTGTCAGCGGGCAGCAAATGGATTTTTACGTTTACAAAGTCATATTCTAAAAAATATACCTGTACCTGAAGACCTGCTAAAGAAGAGCCTTACAACTCCACGAGTTGATGCTATAGAGGTGATGGCAAATGCCAACCCCCTTTGATGAATTAATTGAAAATATCAAGAGTGTGGGATATCACAATCATAGGAAACAGATACACTCTGATATTATTTCGAGGGGGATTTTGCGAGATTTGAAAAATCTCTGTGAACCTTTTAAAAGGGATTTAGAATCAGGTAAAGTTAAATACTGGTTTAATGTTCCTGCACCTGGCGATAGAGGAAGAAAAATAGATTTGCTTGTTGGGGAGCCTCTAAAAGGGACTGAAGGTCCTGACTTAAGTAAAATACGCATAGTAGTTGAAAATAAGTCTGTAATAACTGCCCATAGGAATCGGTCTGCAAGGTTTGATGATTTGAAAAAACTGCTTGATTCTATATATAGCGTAAGGAAAGAGACAATAATTGTTGCTACTGTGCTTATTGGTGTAGCTCCTCGTTATCTGAATGTAGCAGATCAGGTAAAGAAGATTTTTAGAGGAAAAGAGGATGAGTTCAGAGATAAAATTTTACCTAGATTGTCCTCAGGTGATGAATCACTCTGGAAAGAGTTTAAGTGGACTATCAGTAAAAATCGAATAGATGACCCCAGAAAGACTATGGAGCACTTTATGCAGCTCCCGCGCAGAAATGCACCCGCACTTACTCATGAAAATGGATTTGATTTTGTTTTGCTTGTTCCTGTGCATATCGACAACGTAAAACCCCCATACATACCCCGTCCCAATTCTCTGGAGATTGATGTTGATAAAGAGTATCGAAATATGTTGGATTTTATCTGTAGAGCTTACTTAGCTAGATGGCATCTATAGTATAGTGTTAGAAATAACTAAACTCTCACACCCCACACCGCCCTTGCACACCCCTCCGACATTGAGGGGGTACTCAGCGCACACCTCTGGCTTTGTCTCGTGGATGGCGCATGCATACACGTTGCCGTCCTTGATAAGAAATACACACCTTCCGCTTTCGTCGCCTATCTCAAGGGTTCCATCGGTAACAAGAGCATCCCCATCCTCCTCCAGCTTTAGGTAGAGGAGCACATCCTCCCTGCCCTCGCGAATCCAGCGCTCTAAATCGCCAGGTGAAGCTTTAATTGCCCTCCCCAGGGTAAGGCAGCACCTGCCACAGCGCCTGCACTTCTCAGGACTCGCCACTCTCTTGCCAAGCCTGAAGAACCTGCCGGCTATAACCAGACCGGCGACATCAACCTCACTCAGGTCAGCGTCTCCCTCACCCTCCTGCTCCTCAGGCGGAGGCAGGATGTACCTTAGGGTTTTACCCCTAAGGGAGTAGAGGACTGCATCCTCCATGTGTGCCACCTTCCAATAGCCCCAAAATTTATTTTAGCCCCGTACCCTAAGTATCTTTTGATGGCAACCTGCGACTATGTGCCCACAAGCGAAACCAGGGCTAGGGAGATGCTGCGCATCGCAGGCGTAAAGGAGGGTGATGTGGTCTATGACCTGGGATGTGGCACCGGGGAGATACTTATTGTGGCAGCGGAGGAGTTCGGGGCGAGATGCTTTGGCATAGAGGCGAGCTCCCGCCTTGTGGAATGGGCAATGGAGGATGTGGAGAAGCGCGGGCTCTGCGACAGGATAACAATCCTCCAGGGCAATATTTTTGAGCAGCGCTTCTGGCTTCACCTGGGCGGTGATCCCGAAGTTGCCGTAGCCAATGCCGATGTGGTAACCTACTACCTCACCCTCTGGGTACAGGAGGAACTCAAGCCGCTGATTGAGAGGGAGCTAAAACATGGAGCAAGAGTTGTTTCGCGGGAGTTTAAGCTCATGGGCTGGATGCCTGTAAGGGCCAGGAACGGCATATACCTGTTTGAGAAGGGGAGGAGTTTCTGAAGGGAATAAATTTTTAAAACTACCGGGTGTTAATATACCAGGCGATATTATGAAGTACTCCAGACCCAGAGGTACGAGGGATTTTCTTCCCGGAAAGATGGCAGCGCGACGCTATGTAGAGCAGAAGATACTTGGGGTGTTTACAAGATTCGGCTACAAGGAAATTGCCACCCCTACCTTTGAGCACCTTGAGTTAATCACCGCAAAGTCTGGTGAGGATATCATAGCGCACCTGTACCACTTTAAGGACAAGGGCGGGCGCGACCTGGCGCTTAGACCTGAGCTAACCGCACCGGTGATGCGTCTGTATGTGAATGAGCTTCAGAATCAGCAGAAACCTCTGCGTTTGTGCTACTTTGGAAACTGCTTCAGATATGAGCGCCCGCAGGCGGGTAGATACCGCGAGTTCTGGCAGGCCGGTGCGGAGCTAATAGGCTCAGCGACGCCGGAGGCGCAGGCTGAAGTTATCGCCCTCGCCAGTGCGGTGCTCAAGGAGCTTGGGCTCAGCGATTATGAGCTTCACATAGGCAACATCGGTATACTCAGAAAAATCCTGGCCGAGAACGGTGTTGGCGAGGAGGAGCAGGCGCACATAATGGGGGTTATAGATAAGGGTGACGAGGCACAGCTCCAGGAGGAACTCGGCAGACTTCAGCTCCCTCAAAGAGAGAGGGATGTAATCTATGGTGTGCTTGAGCTTAATGGCAGGCGCGGTGAGGTAATCAAGCGCGCTGAGGCATTACTTGCTGGGAGAGAGGTAGTGCTGAAGGAGCTTCGCAGCTTTGAGGAAATCCTGGATGCCCTCGAAAGCTTTGGGGTGAAGAACTACCACCTAAATCTGGGCATAGCACGGGGGCTGGACTACTATACCGGCATGGTGTTTGAGATATATGCCGCCAGGCTCGGTGCAGAGAAGCAGATATGCGGTGGGGGAAGCTACTCCCTCGCGGAGGTATTCGGGGGCAAGCCCGTGGCTACGAGCGGTTTTGCCTTTGGCTTCGACCGCCTTCTGCTTGCGCTTGAGAGGGAAGGGATAAATCTCCCTGACACCGAGAGGGTGCTGTTCATGGTCATACCCTTTGGGGAGGAGTACCTGAGCAGGGCGATAGAGGTCGCCTCTCTGCTCAGGCGCAGCTATGCATGCGAGCTTGAGGTTATGCGCAGGAAGGTGAAAAAGGCCCTGGCCTATGCCGATGCGAGGGGCATACCCTACGTCATCCTGGTGGGGGAGGAAATTAAGGCGGGTAAGGTGCTCCTTAAAGACATGCAAGCAAAGGAGCAGCGCGAGGTTGATGTCGAGGATCTTGAGGATGTGCTCGCGGCTATAGCAGGCGGTAACCCCTAGCAAGCAGCGCCCGGGTTATCTCCTCGGCATGCTCCGAGCCATAGGTTTCAACCACAAGGTCTACCCTCACCTCCCCCAGGGCGATGTTGCGCTGCAGACGGTCGTGGACAATAGAAACCACATTCGCCCTTTTCTTGGCGATTACCTCAAGCAGTGCCCTGAGTTCTCCGGGAAGGTCCCTGACAATCACACTGAGGTGGAGGTACCTCCCCCGCCTTACCATGCCCTTCTCTATTACGCTGGAAATCAGATTCAGGTCGACGTTTCCCCCGCTTATGAGCACCGCTGTGGTCTTTCCTCTACAGTGCACCCTGCCCGAAAGGCAGGCTGCCAGTGAGGCGGCGCCTGCGCCCTCTGCCACAAGCTTCGCCCTCTCTAGGAGGAGAAGCATCGCCTCGGCGATTTCCTCCTCGGTGACGGTGACCACATCATCCACATAGCGCTGAACCAGCCTGAAGGTGAGTCTGCCAGGGCTTTTAATCGCTATACCGTCGGCGATGGTTGCGGAAAGCTCCACAGATGTGGGTTTTCCCACCGCCAGACTTGCCTTCATCGCAGCCGCAGCTTCCACCTGAACGCCTATTACCCCAACGTCCTCTTTAATGCCCTTTGCAGCTATTGCCATGCCGGAGATCAGACCTCCACCGCCTATGGGTACGATGATCTGCTCCACCCCGGGCAGGTCTTCGAGGATTTCCAGCGCCACAGTGCCTTGCCCTGCGATAATGTGGGGGTCGTCGAAGGCGTGAATCAGGCAGAGCCCCTCCTCTCTGGCAAGCTTCTTCGCCTCCCTGAGGGCGTCTGAGAAGCTCTTCCCCTTTAGAATGACCCTAGCCCCATATCCACGGGTGGCCAGAATTTTGGATATGCTGGTGTTTTCCGGCATGACTATGGTGCAGCGCACGCGAAAGAGCGATGCGGCGTAGGCAACACCCTGGGCATGGTTTCCTGTGGAGGCGGCGATGACCCCCTGATTCAGCTGCTCCTGGCTCAGAGAGGCGATTTTGTTGATTGCGCCTCTGGGCTTGAAGGAACCCGTCTTCTGGAGGTTCTCTGCTTTGAGGTAAATCTCCCCTCGCGTAAGCCCGGAGAAGGTCCGGGAGCGCTCAAGTGGCGTGCGGTGCACCCTGCCTCTAACAACCTCAGCCGCACGCATTATATCTTCAAAGGTGACCTCCCTCATAGGATTTATTATCACCCAGTGATAAATAAACCTACTGTGAGACTATGAGGTTTGCGGCAAAGGTTTACTACGATGGCACGGCATTTTACGGCTCTCAGCGTCAGCCGGAGAAACGCACCGTTGAGGGAGAGCTTCTCCGCGCTTTGAGCACCTTTGGCGAGGTGAGGAACTTCAAGAGCGCCGGAAGAACAGACCGCGGGGTGAGTGCACTGGGCAACGTCTTCGCCTTTGAAATCGCTACAAAGCCCGAGCCCAGGGCGGTGAATGCACAGCTGAGCAGGGATATAAGGGTGCTTGCAATAAGGGAGGTGCCTGAAAGTTTTCACCCGCGCTACAAAGCCCTCCACAGAACCTATAAGTACTTCCTCTACGATGAGGGCTTTGATGTTGAGGCGATAGGACGGGCGTGCCGCCTCCTTGAGGGTGAGCACAGCTTTCACAACTTCACCCGCGCCAGGGGGAAAAACTGCATGCGGAAGCTTCTCAGGGTTTCTGCTGACAAAAACGGTGAGGTCATTGTGCTGACCTTTAAAGGGGAGAGCTTTCTCTGGGAGATGGTGCGCAGGCTGACGAGTGCGCTGGTGATGGTGGGGAGGGGTGAACTCAGCCTCGAGGTGCTTGAGGAGGCTCTACACCCGGGGGTGGAGCGCACTTTTTCAGCGGCACCGCCTGAGTTTCTCGTACTGTGGGAGGTTGCCTATGAATTTGAGTTTGAGCACGAAGAGTACACAGTGAGGCAGCTTGTGGCGCTGCTCAGGGAGAGGTTCTCGTCGCTCTACGCAAAGGCTGCGCTTGCAAGGGCCATGTACCAGGAGCTCAAATGCTGAACTTCTCCCTCAGCGCAGTCCTGCGGAGCACATGCCAGGTATCGCCCCGGAGAATCACCCTGAAGGCATGCTCTATCACAGGGCGGTAGAAATCGCAGTAGTAGCTCTTGCTGTACATGCTCCCCTGAGTGGAGTATACCTCCGCAGGGCAGGGGGCGCCGCAGATGTTTCTGAAGAGGCAGAGGTTGCACTCTTCGATTTCCTCAACCGCACGCTTCGCTACCTGTTTGAAGCCCTCTGAGCTTGAGATGTCCTCAATAGTATTGTCGAATATGCCGCCTCCTGCGAACTCCTGCATACCTATAAACTCACCGCAGGGGTAGCAGGTACCGTCTGCTGCGACTGAGAAGAACCTCCTGCCAGCGCCGCAGGGCGAGATGTCGCACATGAGCACCCTGGCGCCCGGAGCGATTATGCCGAGCAGAAGGTTGGCAAAGTCGCCCACCACAATTCTCTGCCCCTGCTTTGTAAGCTCAATCGCTGTATCAACAGCCTTAATAAAATCCTCTGCCAAACTGTGCGGCTCCGGGCGGAGGGTAAGAGAATCCTTCTGGGTGCCCCTGACGGGGTTCATAAGGCACAGCGAAACCTTCCGCCCATGCAGGAATTTTACCATATCGGCAAGCTGTCTCTGGTTGTGTTTTGTTATGGTGGTCACCACATTCAGGCCTCTATAGCCGGAGAG
Organism: Candidatus Pyrohabitans sp.; assembly: GCF_054014795.1. Taxonomy (NCBI): domain Archaea; kingdom Methanobacteriati; phylum Candidatus Hydrothermarchaeota; genus Candidatus Pyrohabitans; species Candidatus Pyrohabitans sp. The sequence continues at coordinate 15,273 of NZ_JBPMGE010000094.1, forward strand.
CCACTCCAGTACCTCGAGAACCTTCCTGTAGTGCCCCCGCCCGCGCAGCAGGTCATTGGTCTCCTCCAAGGGAGAATCCAGGGAGATGCCTATGTTCACCTTTCTTTCCCTTATAAACTCTGCATCCTCCTCTGTTAGCAGCAAACCATTCGTCTGAATTCCGAAGTTAAGCCTGCCCTGATACTCCTCAATCACCCTGAATATATTCTCCCTGTTCATCAGGGGCTCGCTTCCATGAAACACCATGGTGCCCTTAAGCCCTCTGTCCTCAAAAAATTCAATTGCCTTCTCAACGACGGCGCAGAGCTCAGCGTAGTCCATGCTTCTCCCGCGCAACTTTATATGCCTTGGCAGGTAGCAGTAGGGGCACGAGGCATTGCACCTGTCGGTGGGGTTAACGTAGAGCAGTATAATCTCTCTGCTGAACCTCAGAGACCTCATCTCCCCTATCAGCTCATCCCTCACTCTGGAGTACAGCTCTTCCAGCTTCTTCTGCTCACCAACACCCCAGAAATTCGTCTCAGGGTCTAGCTTGAACTCCGTCCCGTCGATTGTAAGGCTCTGGAACATTATCACCACCAAAAAAGAAGATTAAAAGGGCGACTCATCACCCTGCATCACATAGTGGGTTAAGCCAGCCCCCCTGTACCTGCACTCCATCCTGTAGCTGATTTCAATGCTTTCATCTTCCAAATAACCCACCTCAAAAGGTATACGCACTATTTTGACAACCATGCTATATTTAAGCTTTTTCTCAAATAACGTTGACCGGAGAATCAAGTTTACCTGACTGAGGAGAAGGCCTTCACCTCGTGAGGAGGTAGCCTGCCACAATGGCAAGGACTATGCCGGCGGCATTGACCGCCTTAATCCTCTCCCCCAGGATGAGCATGGCAAGTATGGCGCTCACCGCGGGATAGAGCGCTGTGAGGGGTATAACTATGCTGGCAGGATATCTTTCAAGTGCAAACAGAAAGAGCAGCGAGGCCGCGACGCCGATTAGTGTACCCAGAGACAGAAATACCGCAGGCTGTGACGCCGTGAAGCCTATACCCCTGGAGTAGAGGTATGCCAGGACGGCGATATTGGTGAGCATATAAACCACATTTGTTACAAAAAGAGCGCGAAAGAGGCCAAGCCTGTCCACACCATACTTGTAAAGAAACCCCCAGGTTCCCCACAGGATGACTATCATGGCCCCCAATATTGAAATCTCGAGTTTCATGGCTCAGAAGGCTAGGCTAACGTTGTAAGATATTCCTTCAGAATAAAAGTATCCTGCGAGGGCTTTCACCCCCCTTTTACAGGAAAATTTTTAAGCTCCGCCTATCATTCACAAAATGTGGTGCCATGGTAGAGGCTGGCATAGTGGTGCAGGTGCTTTTCTGGGGCATCTACGCAGGATGCATATACATGCTCCTTGCCACAGGCTTAACCCTCATCTTCGGTGTTATGAAGGTTGTGAACTTTGCCCATGGCGAGTTTCTCATGCTGGGCTCCTACATAACCTTCTGGGTGGTTACCCTTCTGGGAATCAATCCCTACATTGCAATTATACCCTCAATGCTACTGCTCGGCATAGTTGGCATAGGTGTGGAGCGCCTCGCCTTTCGTCCAATCCTTGGCACTGGTAAGCTGAATGAGATATTCGTCAGCCTGGGTTTAATATACATACTCCAGAACGGCGTGGCGTTTCTCTGGGGCGACGACTTCAGGAGCATGCGCAGCCCCTACTCTGCGAAAACCATACCCCTGGGCGGCATCAACCTCCCCTTTGACTACATCATCCTGGTGTTCTTCACCGCTGTAATTCTGCTGGGACTCCATCTGTTCCTAAAGAAAACCAGCCTGGGCAGGGCTATGCGTGCCACAAGCCAGAACAGGAAGGCGGCGATGCTCATGGGAGTAAATGTTGAGCGCATCGACATGCTCAGCTTTGGCCTTGGCGTAGCCCTAGCCGCCGCCGCAGGTTCACTTTGGGCAATAAGCGGCCAGCTCTTCAACCCCTACACTGGTTCCCTCCCTGCGATTAAGGCCTTTGCGATAATAATTCTCGGAGGCCTGGGTAGTATTCCCGGCGCAATAGTGGGCGGACTCATCTACGGCATCGCAGAGAATGCAGGCGGCTACCTGTTCGGCAACTACTGGAAGGATGCGATTTCCTTCCTGATACTCATCGCAGTGCTGATACTCAGGCCTCACGGTATATTCGGAGAGGGAGAGGAATGAGGCTGAAGCTCCTCTGGCTAGTGGCACTTGCAATTGCCCTGCTCCTGCCACTGATGGTGGGCGAGAGTCCCTACCTCATGAGGGTTCTCATCATACTAATAATCTTCATAATCTACACCCACGCCTGGAATCTCCTCGCCTATTCAGGGCAGGCTTCTTTAGGCCACGCGGCCTTCTTCGGCATCGGCGGCTACGCCTCGGCGCTGCTGGCAGGGAAGTTTGGAGCATCGCCCTTCCTGGCAATCTTCATCGGCGCAGTATTTGCCGCCCTTGTTGGCGTCTTCGTCGGAATAATATGTGTGCGCCTGCGGGAGTGGTTCTTAGCAATGGTAACCTTTGGCTTCTCAATAATAATAGGCACCATCTTCCTCAATCAGTTCACCTCGCTGTTTGGAGGTGTGGACGGTATGCCGGCGAGGCGCTTCTTCAGTGCCACCCTAGAGCACCGGTACCTCTACGAGTACTACTTCATGCTCCTCCTGGCTATAGCCACCACCCTTCTCATATACTTCATAATGCGCTCCAGGCTTGGCATTGCCTTCTCGGCAATAAGGGAGAATGAGCTCGAAGCCAAGATTCTCGGGGTAAACACCACAAAGTATAAGCTTATAGCCTTCCTGATAAGCACCTACCTCGCAGGCCTGGCCGGAGCACTCCAGACGCACAGCTTCGCGTACATAACGCCCGAGATATACAGTGTGCACACATCCTTCTGGCCGGTGATTTATGCAATAGCTGGCGGATTGGCGACGCTTGAGGGGCCCATACTGGGCACAGTGGCGATAACACTGCTATGGGAAGGGCTCAAGAATCTGGGCCTCCACTTTGAGCGCTTTGTGATTATCGGCCTCCTCCTGGTGGCGGTGGTCATATTTATGCCCAGAGGTCTGGCCAGCGTCTTCGACAGGTGGAGGTAGTAATTGTTTTATTGGTACTTTGAATCAATATCGCATTTCCTTCAAATTTTCATCCTGGTTTTGCTGTTTCAAGATTTCAGCCATTTCAGAAGCTTTTACAATCCTTATCCCTTTATAATCTTGCAGATTTAACAGATGTCTATCACCTGATACAATATAATCTGCTTTACCTTCTACTGCACACTCAATTACCTTGTTATCTGCTGGGTCAGCCTGAACTGCGTTCAGCTTAATCTGGGGGTTGATTATTTTTGCCATAGAATACAACTTGTTCATTATCACCTTCACATTCTGCCCAGAACTTTCAATTATAGACTTCAGCTTCTGGTCTTCTAGGACTCTCTCAACCTCTTCTAAGATTTCAACTGAAAGTAAAAGCTGGGCTTCTTCGGAGTCAATCCTCTCCAGGATTTCAGATGGTTTCCCCCTCCAGAGGAAACCTGAAACCACCACATTTGTATCAAGGACAATCTTCATTTTTTAGCCCTAATCCTTCTTATTATCTCTTCCAGGTCTTCCTCTTTTAAGCCTGCTTTTCTAATCTCCTCATGGATGGGCTCTGCGATCTCCATAAAGGTTCTCTCAAGGGCTGTTTTTTCTATTTTCTTAAATAGTATGGTATCACCCTTCCCATAAACCAGAAATTTGTCTGAAGGTTTTATATGCATCATTTTTCTGATGCTTGCAGGGATAACAACCTGCCCCTTGGAGCTTACTTTTATGACTTCTACTTCCATCTTCCTCACCCTCCAAACTGTCTTACATTTCTTACATTATCTAAATTGGCATCGTAACAACATAAAATATCAGATAATTTCGACTCTGTTAAAAATTAAAATTCTAAACCCTCGCCTCCTCAAGGGCGTGGGCGCAGGGGCATCTGCGCTCTTCGGGAATGAGCTTCACCGCCTCCAGTATCAGCCTCTTGAGCTTCTCCTCATTTTGCTTCACCACCTCGATAACCTCGGTGGCGGTGAGCTTCTCCTGCTTTATGCCCGCGGCGTAGTTGGTGACTGTGCATACGCTGGCATAGCACATCTCCAGCTCCCTGGCGAGCACCACCTCCGGCATGCCCGTCATCCCCACAATATCACATCCAAGCCTAGAGAGCATGCGTATCTCCGCGGGCGTCTCAAAGCGCGGTCCCTCTGTCGCTGCATACGCCCCGCGCTCTTCCACCTCGCCCAGTGTACCCTTTGCGGCCTCTATAATAGCTGAGCGCATCTCGGGGCAGTAGGGCAGGGTCATATCCACATGCACCGCCTCGCTATCGTAGAAGGTGGAGCTGCGCGAGCGTGTGAAATCTATGAAGTCGTGGGGCACCACCACATTACCCGGGGCAAGCCTCGGGCTAATCCCCCCCACAGAGTTTGTGGCTATTACACGCGTTACGCCCAGCTGCTTCAGCGCATAGATATTGGCACGGTAGTTAACCCTGTGCGGGGGAAGTTCATGCTTTACCCCATGCCGGGGCATAAAAACCACGCTCCTCCCACTGAGCTCGCCTAGAAACGCAGGCGAAGCTTTGCCGTAGGGTGTTTCTAAGACCCTTCTCTCCTGCTCTCTGAAAACCTTGGGGTCGTATATCCCCGTGCCGCCTATAATAGCTATACGCTGCATAGAGCATGCTCTCCTGAAAGGCTAAGCCTTCGTTGGCTTCTTCCTTCTGCCACGTATTCCAAGGAAGGCCACCATTGTGAGTACCAGACCGAGGGTGAGTGAGAGCGCGAACATCTCGTTGGCAATTTTTCCCCGCATGTAAAGTGCCATCGAGTCGAGAATCAGGCGAAGTGCTATGACGAAGACCATGAGAACCATGTAGGTGCTCACATTCTCCTCCTCAAGCAGAGCGTCGATGCTCTTACCTCCAAGGGCAATGAGCGCGGCGAACATAAAGAAGTCTATAGAGGCGACAATAAAGTCGGGTATGCCTTCTGCAAGGTTCACATACCCGTGGGCTTCAACTTCACGCCAGCCTACGAAGGCGCCCAGGATGGTGAGAATCACAGCAACAAGGTATGTAAAGAAGGACAGTTTGCCAGCTATGAAGGATGTCTTGAACTCCTCAAAGCTGCGCGAAATTATCCCCTCAAGGTCGAACCCCTTTATTATAAGAAACACTCCCAGCACGCCGCCTATAAGGCGCCAGCTGTGTGGACCCAGAAGCATGTACAGCACCAGTGCTATGCCCGGCAGCCCTATTATTATGCGCGATAGCTTGGGGTCATTGGCTATGCCCTTCATGAAGTCCAGAAGCAGATAGTAGGTGCTCTCCAGCTTTTCGCTCTGCTTCACAATCACCCTGCTGAGTGAGATAACCTTGGCGCGGGATTCAACTATGGGCAAAATATGCTCATCCTCGGCACCGTCGGTCACGAGAACAACACCATCAGGAGAAAAATCGGCGAGGATTTTATCCAGCTGCTCTGAGAGCGTCTCGTCGCTCACAACGCCGACATTCTCATCCCCCACCAGCGTGGCAACCCTGACGTCGCGACCCTGCTCGCGGTAGAAGTCATACAGCCTCACCGCCTCGAATATGGTGTTTGTGTCGCTCTCCGTGGGGTCCTCTAAACCCAGCTTTACCGCCACACGCAGGTTTTCCTCTCGGCCGACGATGGGACCCTTCTCCCCGGTCTTGCGGGTGATATCCGCGTCGCGGTCAACGCAGATTACGTATATTCGCCTTGTTTCCATAACCGTTATAGGAACCACCAGCGGGTTCCTATCACCTCCTGCTACCGTAGATACGCAGTTTATACGAGGTTGAATCTTCTCAGCAGGTATATGTCCTCCAGGTCGAGCTTCTCTCCGCGCTTGAAGCGCTCGTATATTGCCTTCGCCTCCTCGCGCAGCTCCTTCTCACTCTTCTCGCGGTGCAGCAGCTCAAGGCCAGTTTCCAGCTCCACAATCTCCTTCTCAAGTTCCTTGAGCTTTGGTACCTTCTCATCCAGCTCGGCATTGAGTTTGTCCAGCTCCTGGGTAAGCGCCATCTTTTCCTTGTTTATCTCATCTATCTTCTGCTCCAGCTCCTTTATCTTTTCCACAGCCGCCACAAAGGCCTCGTGGTACTTCTGTGACTCGTCACTCAGCTTTATAATCTTCTCATGAATCTTCTTTGACGCCTTGCGCTTCTTTTCCAGCCTCTTTGAAATTTCAATAAGCTCCTTGTAGTTGGCAAGCTCCTTCTCAATCTCGGCGACACGCTTTACAAGCTCATCCTCCTTCTTAATCTCCAGGACGCTCGTCTGAAGCTTCCACTCCAGGCGGTTCTTCTCCCGCTGGAGCCCCTTGAAGTCGCCCCTGGGAGCACGCTCCTTAGCCTGCTTATACTCATCCAGAATCTTCTTTACCTCGGCGTTGGCTTCTTCGCGCTGTGCCTTGAGCTTTTTTATCTCCGCGTTTAACTTGTCCCGCTTCTCTCTTGCCTTGTTGGCTTCGGTATTCTTCTTCTTTATCGCCTCTATGATGTCACGCTTGCGCTTGTTCAGCTCGCGCAGACGCTTGCGCTTTGTGGACACATCATGCTTCATCCGCCGTATCTCAACTTCAAGTTCATCGCGCTTCACTGTGAGCTCTTCCAACTTCACATCCATAGCAGACTCTCCACTAGCTAATTGGCGATATAGGGGGTAAACTTAACCTTTGTAAAGATGATATGCCTTTCCAGGCGATAAGGCGAGCAATACGCCCGCAGCTGCGAATGCAGTACACCCTTTTCCTATATCCATGTTTTTCACATCATAATATTTCTAAAAGAATTCAATATACTCATAAGCTTTCTTCATACCATCGAAGCTGTAGTGCACTTGGTTAAATTCTCTCCTCAATTCTGCAACGTCCTTTTTAACTTTTTCGGTGCTTTCGCCTCTGATAGCGACCCTTGCAATGAGCTCGGCTATGGTGCGCATCTCGCTCTCCTTCATCCCCAGCCTTGTTATCTCCTGCGTTCCTATCCTTATTCCACTGGGGTTGGCACTCCTGTTTATATCGTCCCAGGGCAGGAGGTTTTTGTTCAGGATAATGTTCGCCTTCTCCAGGTCCTCTGCAACCCGGGTACCGCCGCCGTGCTTCGCCACGTCGATGACCACCTGATGCGACTCTGTAAAGCCCCTGTGCTCACAGAGCACATCGAAACCCTCCTCGCTCAACGCCTGAGCAAGCGCTTTTGAATTTTTTACCACCTGCCTTGCATAAGCTTCGCCGAATTCAAGCATTTCTGCAAGGGCCACCGCAAAGCCGGCCATGTGGTGAAGGTGGTGGTTGGACACCAAGCCAGGGAAAACTGCACGGGTGAGCTTCTTGGCATAGCCCTCCCTTGCGAGAATTACACCCCCCTGTGGTCCCGGAAAGGTCTTGTGCCTGGAGGCAGAGACCACATCAGCACCCTCTTCCAGGGGCTGCTGGAACTGCCCGCCAGCGATCAAGCCGAGCACATGCGCACCGTCGTACATCACCGTAGCCCCCACCTCTCGTGCAACTTCGCTGAGCTCACGCACCGGATGGGGGAATAAGAATATACTTGCACCGAAGAGAAGCAGCTTTGGCTCAACCTTGCGAATCTTCTCCGCAGCTTTGTCCACGTCTATGTTCATCTCCTGCACATCAAACGGAAAGCTCTTAACCTTCAATCCGCGCACCCCTGCGGCGCTGAGTTCGGCGTGCGATATATGTCCACCGTGCGGTACCTGAAGTGCCATCATGGTATCTCCCGCCTTCGCCAGCGCAAAGAAACACGCAAGGTTGGCAACTGTACCCGAAGTTGGCTGCACATTTACGTAGTGCGCATTGAACAGCTTCTGGGCAAGCTCTATTGCGAGAAACTCAACCTCATCGATGTACTTGCACCCCTGGTAAAAACGCCTTCCCGCCTCTCCCTCGGCGTAGCGATGGGAGAAGTCGCTGGCGCATACCTCACGCACAAGCAGCGAGGTAACATTCTCACTCGCTATCAACGGAAGGTTCTCGCTAAACCAGCGGTGATGTTCCTTAAGGATGTCCCTTACCTTAAATGCCTGCTCGCGATTGCTCATTGAGATACCACCACTAAATCCAACTCTCTCATTATTAATTCTGTAACGATTGAAAAGGCTGTCATGAGTATACCTTCGAGGTTTATAAATGTAAACACAGCTCAAAAATATCCCTACATCTCATCTCGTAGATTCCGATACCTCACTCATTCCAGTATTCACTTCAAGTAGCTATCAATATTCCTGCAGTATATCTCCCTAACCACTTCATAAAAAAAAGCGAACCCAAAAAAATAAAAATGGTAGGAAGCTTAAAGCTTCCTCCTCAGTGCTCTGTATGCAGCCAGTGGCAACAGCGCTATAGCTGCTATTGCAGTGGGACCACACACACCTTTGGCTCCCTTCGCAGCACTCTTTGCCTCTTCTGCCTCCTTCGTGGCCATCTCTACCTCAGACTCAAGTTCTGCCACCTGTTGACTCAGTACCTCGTACTTTCTGGAAAGCTTCATGTACTCCTCACTCAGCGTCGCGCCTGTCTCTGGGGACCTTGCGGCGATCTCTGCAAGCTTCTTCTTTATCTCCTCATCCATCATCTTCCAACCCTGTTCCGCAAGTCTGGAAGCTTTGCCCAGAGTGAGCCAAGCTTCGTCTGGGTCGTGAAATCCGTCACTGTTCTCGGCAGTCCACCACTCCCAGTTCATGTGCGCCTGGCTGTGGAGCTCTCTCGCCTCTTCAAGCTTGGCCTGCTCTACGCCAAGCTTGTCTGCAAAGGCTATGGTCTCAACAAGCCTTGAGAGATGGAACTCCGCATCTCTCATCTTGCCCTTCGAGTACTCTTGAATCGCCTCTACAACGTAGTTTGCCTGTTCTTCGTTCCAGTTGGCATGGCACTTCAGGCAGGTTTTGTCCATGCTTATGTCCTGCGGGCTTATTGGCGAGTGGAGCTTAATCCCGTCCTGCTCCGGCATATGGCAGTCTATGCAGGTTACTCCAGCCTTCTCGTGCTTGCTCTCCCACCATACTTCAACCTCTGGATGCTGTATCTTTATCAACCTCGCCTTGGAGATTCCATGCCTGAATGTATAGATTCCGAGCTCCTTTGTATAGAACTTATAGCCATCGTCGATGTTCCGCCAGGTAAATACGTTTGTTCTCGGGTCACTGAACTTTAGCTTCTTATCGGTCTTTATATCCGTTACCGGATTGCACTCGTAGTCCACGTGGCATTGGGCACAGGTTAGCCAGTTAAGCTTCGGGTCCTTCTCCTCGGTGTCCCACACTATTACTTCTCTGTAGTTGTTCTTAACTGCCGGATAGGCGACTACTTTGAGCTTCTTATTGGCCTTCTCATTCTTCTCCTCGTCGTACGGGAATGGGCCGCGCTCCTTTACCGACTCTATCAGCGCATCCCTCACTACGCGCATCTTTGCAAAGTGCGGGTCGTGGCACTGCACACAATTTAGGGAGTACTTTATTGTGCCCTTCGCTATGTCCTCAGCCGCCACATCGTTGCCAGCTCTCACGAACTTCGCATAGCCGGTGGTGTTGCCACCCTTGGATATTGTTTCCCAGCCCACAATATAGTCGGTTGTCTTGCAGTTCAGGCAAACTCTATTACCTGCACCGAAAGTCCAGGGCTTAATACCCGCAACGTCCTGCTTGCCCTTCCAGGGCGCATTCTCGTAGTTTTTACCGGAGTCCACTATCAGCCTCTGGATGTTGCCGTCCCAGTCCTCAGGCGGAGCAAAGAGCCTGTAGTCCTGGAGTCTGAATCTGCCCTTGTAGCCCCTGTCCACAATCACGTGGTCCAGCAGCATGAAGATGTGGCTCCTGGGCTCTGCGTGCTCAAAAACAAAGCCATAGCGGTGCAGGAGTAGGTCGAAGGCGGGCGCTCTGCCCACGGGAGTACCCTTCTCCACTTTGGGTGTCGACTTCCAGTTCACCTGTATGTACTGCTCGTAGTACTTCTGGTGGCACTGACCACAGAACTTTGGTCCCTCTTCAAGTGGCTTAACACTGGGCTTTGTTTTTTTCGGGCTGGACATATGTTTTTGAAGCTGCTCTGAACTGTCGCCATGACAGGTGCTACAGTCAAGCGCAGTGTGCTCGCCCTCCTGAAGGAAACCATATACATCACTGTGGCAGGTTTTGCACTGACCCTTAAATTCCTCTGCGCTTGCACCGCCGCCGAGTAAAACTATACCCACCAGCAGAGCAAACGCAGCCATGCCATATTTTAAAACACACCTCATTTTTGTAACCCCTAGATAATTTTGGGGGAGGATTATATAAATTTTTTTACATAATTATTTTATAATTACTTAATTAAATTTTTAAACTTTGTCATTTAAGAATCCCTCGAGTAGACTTATTCCCATTTCGGAATTGTACTCACTTACCCCTCAGATGCTCAATCGCTTTAAGAAGCAGCTCCCTGTATTTCTTTTCTGTGGTCTGGGCTTCTATAAAAACAATATCGTTTATCACAATCTTGGGCACCGCAGTTACCTCATAGGAATCTGCCAGCGCGCTGAACTCCGTGGCGTCGTATATGTGTAGCGTGATTCCCTCGCTTGCTTTGGCGAGCTTTGCTGCAGCTATCACCGCCTTGGAGCAGTACCTGCAGGTGGGCGTGGTGAATATCTTTATCTCCATGCTGTCTATGGATGGCAACTCATTGCTCTCGCGAACGCCGCTTATAATCCTGATTATCTCCTCAAACGCCTCGGCTTCCCTGTGCTTTGGTATGCCATGGTAGTAGATGTTTCCAATGCGCAGTGCGGGCGCAGGTGTTACTCCCACGTCCTCTTTAATTTTTATCATGGGCAAAGTACTTCTGATTTTCTCGAGAAATCCTTCCATCTCGGTGCCATCATTAACCCTGATGACCACCTCTCCCTTAACCTCAGAAATGCCCCTGCCCATACTACTGACCCTTTCCAAGCACCTCTAAGGTCTCCCTCCCGGTGGTGCTGAGGAAGTACTTTCTATCCTGGTCCTGATCTATCAGCTGTGCCTGCTTCAGAATCTTCAGATGGAAACTCAGCTTTGCAGGATCCTCAATACCAAGATGGTCACGGATATCCCTGAACCTGACCTTACCCCGGGAATACAGGTATTCCAGGGTTTGCCGCCGGATTGGATTTGAGAGTGCCTTAATAATCTCGTCGGAAATCGTACCCGTGAGTGCGCTGCTGCGCCTCTCAAACTTCGCCTCCTCAAGCACACGGCGAATGGTATTCTGGACCTCGTTTATCTTGAAGGGCTTCTCTATGTAGTCACTTGCACCCTTCTTAATCGCCTCCACAGCGCTGTCTATGGTCGCAAAGGCTGTAATTATTATCACCTTGACCTCCGGTTTTATCCTCTTTACCTCTGCAAGCAGCTCCATTCCACTCATATTCGGCATGACTAGGTCGGTGAGCAGCACATCGAAGTTCTCATTTTTTATCTTCTCCAGCGCCTTCTCCCCATTTTCCACGCTCTCCACATCATAGCCATCCTCCCGCAACATCTCCTCAAGTCCAGTCCTCAACCCTTCATCATCTTCTGCTATCAATATCCTCGCCATTTCACTCACCCAGTGGAAGAATTATCCTGAAGGTGCTCCCAACGCCAACCTCACTCTCGACCTCTATTCTCCCTCCGTGACGTTCAATTATTCCATAACTCACGCTCAGCCCGAGACCGGTACCCTTGCCCACGCCCTTTGTCGAGAAGAAGGGATCAAAGATTTTACTGAGGTTCTCCTCCGGGATACCTTCACCGGTATCTGTGATGCTTATCTCGACCTCTCCATCTCTTCGCCGTGTGTCTATTATAAGAGTACCTCCTCCGGGCATAGATTCAATTGCATTGTTTATTATGTTTACCAGCACCTGCTGTATCTGTGCGGGGTCTGCCTTCACCTCCGGCAGAGTTTTATTCAAATTTTTTATTACCTTTATATTATTTATAGATATCTGAGGCTGGAGTATCTCGAGAGTTTTGCTAACCACCTCATTTAAGTTCACATCTCTGAATTTTGGTTCCATCTGTCTTGAGAATTCCAGAAGACTCTTAACTATCCTTGCAGCCTGATTTGCCTGCTCCTCAATGATCCTGAGCTTCTTCTTTGCCTTTTTATCTTTAACCTTCTGAATCAGCATCTGGGCGTACAGTGAGATATTGCCAAGAGGGTTGTTGATCTCATGGGCAATACCTGCAGCGAGCTTGCCCAGGGTGGCAAGCTTCTCGCTCCTGATAATCTGTTTTTCCTTGTTGCGCAGGTCACGCACCATCCGGTTGAAGCTTGCCGCCAGGTCACCTATCTCATCGTTGCGTTTTACATCTATTGCAACGCTGTAATCTCCTTTTCCCACCCTGCTCAGTGCATCCTTAAGGATGTTTATCGGCATAATAATCGTGCCTTTAATTATGAAATACAGGAGAACAATAATGCTCCAGAGGAGTACCACCGCCGAAAAGGCGAGGGTTCTCCTGGTTTCGCGGAGGTTTTGCATCGCCTCGTCCATGGGTATGGTCACCACAATTGCGCCGTGCACATCACCACTCCTGTAACCCTGGTCGATGTGGCAGCGCAGGCAGGGTTCCTCCATTATTATCGGCCCCGCATATTCGAAGTACTTCTTTCCATTTGCCTCGTATATCCTGTACATATCGCGGGGCTCGCTATCATGGAACCTGTCTATGGCTATGCTCTGGAATTCATTCTCCGGCAGATTCTCTGTTCCTATCGGTTTTTTGGAAACCATCTTCCACTTATAGGAGAACTTGCGGTTGGAGAGCACAGAAAGCACAGGTTCAATCCGCTCCTTATTCTGGGCGTTCCACAACCTCACCAGAACAACCTGATCCGCTATACCCTTTGCCTGCTCCTTCAGCAGACTCTCCATGTGCCTCTCGTTTATGACGTATATCCATGAGAACAGCCCAAAGATGAGCATCAGCATCACAAAGCCCACCAGTAGCATAACCTTGGTGCCCACGCTCAACCTTCTAATGGCTCTCACCTCCCAGCAGGAAATGGGATACCAGCAGCGGAGAGATTGGATCCGAGATGTCCAGCACCAGCAAACCATTATTGAAGTCCGCCAAGTAAAGCATATCCCCGTCTATGTGGAACCCAAAGGCATTGCCAGGGGTGTCATAATGGGACAGCAATCTCGGCTTTGCTGGTATGGTTATATCGAACACGTATAGCCCATGGCTACCGGTGGTGACAAAGGCTATGTTACCCAGAAGCTTTACCTTTATCGCATATCCTTTAGTGTTGATGTTGCTGAGCTTTACAGGTTTTTCTGCCTGCGTAATGTTTATTATATCAACGCCAGCATCGCTATCCGCAAGAACGGCAATTCCATCTTTCACAGCCACGGAATATGCCACGCCCCTGCTTTTATAGGTTGCCACCAGGCTTAGATTCCTCCTCTCGACTATCCTCATGCCCCCTGTGAAATCTGCGAGGTAGATGTAGTTCTCATCCACAAAGAGGTCCCGCACATGTTCATAACCGGGAGGGTCAAATTTGCCTATAAGGGTAATGTTCTCTATGCTGGAGATGTTCAGCACAAGTAAACCGTCCGTGCTGTCGAAGTTTGCTATGTAGGCTTCATCGCCCCTCGCCACAATCTGCTTAAGATTTCCCCTGTAGCTGAAAGCTGAAACAAACGCTGGTGCCTCTGGATTTGAGACGTTTATAACCTTAAGCCCGTCCAGGCCGTCGCACACAAATGCATAGCCCTCTTTTACAAGTATGCCCTCTGCCTGTCCAGTGGTTCTCATGCTGCCCACGAGACGGGGATTGTCGAAGTCTGAGAAGTCAATTATACTCACCCCCCAGCTCGATGTGACATAGGCATAGGGGTAGTCAACAAAGACGTCGAGAAAGCCGGTGGACTGCTCCATACTCTCCCCCGGCGAGGAGCTCTCTTCTGTGCTTCCTGTGCAGCCTGCAAACAGAATCATGAACAACAGCACAAACTCGCGCATTTTCTGTTCCTTCACCATTCTGAATTAATAACCCTACCGTCAATTAAAATTTTCTTTGTTAGAACAGAGCTGTTAGGTAATGAACACTCAGCTGGAGGAACTCAGAGCTGTACTGAAGGATAGAGACAGGATAGTGCTTGCCTTTTCCGGAGGACTGAGCAGCACATTTCTCGCCCATGTACTGAAGGAGATGGGTAAGGACTTTGTCGCTGTGACCGTGGACAACGGGTTGCTTCCGAATATGGATGCGATAAAGGATGTGGCTCGCACTCTGGGGATTGGACACGAGGTTGTGGAAGTGGAGGTGCTCAGTGACAGAGGCTTCATCGAGAACAGTTCAGAGAGATGCTACTTCTGCAAGAAGTACATGATTAAGGCGCTCAAGGACTTTGCAGAGGCTCGGGGCTACACCTGCGTCATGGACGCCAGCGACAGGAGCGACCTGCACAGCTACCGCTCGGCTGTTATTGCGCTGTACGAGGAGGGGGTGTTGACGCCGCTCATAGACGCGAGGCTGGGCAGGGAGGAGATAGAAGAGTATGCGGGAAGGGTGAGCCTGCCTCTGCCTGCACCCGAGAGCTGCCTTGCCACCAGGATTCCCCACGAGGTGTGGATAAGGCGGGAGATTATAGAGAGGGTCCGCCGGGTTGAGGAGGATATCCGCGTGCTCGGGTTCTCTGCGGTGAGGGCAAGGGTTCACGACTCTCTGCTCAGGATTCAGTTTCTTGAGGGTGAGCAGGAGCTCGCTCTGGAGAGGAGGATGGAAATTCTTAAGGCTGCGAGGAGTCAGGGGTTTGCGTATGCCACTATCGATGTGGAGGCTCTGGATGTTTAATCTAGCGCCTTCTCTCTTTTAGAAACCCATTCCATCAAAGGCAGCATTGCATTTCTGAGTTCAATTCCATCGCAGGTCAATGAATATTCCACCCTTGGCGGTATCTCTGCAAAAACTTCCCTTTTTATTAACCCGGCATTTTCCAGTTCTTTCAACCTGTCAGACAGCGTCTTTGGACTTATACTCTCTAAATTCTCCATTATTTCATTAAACCTCAGTTTTTCATTGTTGCCCAGAGCGCTAATAATTAGCAGTGCCCATTTTTTGCTGATAATATTTATGATTCCTTCAATAGGGCATAAACAGATTTCATCTTCTTTGTTTTCTATACAACCATTACTTTCTCTTTGCACAGTGCCTCACCTTTTCTTTACTTCCTATACCACTATAAACTTGATAGTTTAAATACTTTATTATTTATACTTACTGCAGAACATAAAGTTTTGGAGGTAGAAAAATGTGTAGAGAATGTACTGCACCTGTGCAACTTCGAAGAGCTTTCCCCTGCGGATGCGGCTGTCTGGGAGCCAGGCGATTCCTCACGTCAGAGGAGAGGATAGAGATGCTTGAGGAGTACAAGAGGGAGCTGCAAAGGGAGATTGCAGGCGTGGAAGAGGCAATAAGGGAGATAAGGCAGGGATGAGATAGACTGTCGTGCTGGTAGGGCGTCCCACCCGAGCCAGCACTGGAACCATCGGAAATTATATATTCCCCTCATTCAAACTCTCTTGCATGTTCGGCGAAGAGGAGTTCAGGCAAGCGCTCCGCGCCTATGAGGCAGAGACCTCCAAGCAGGGTGGTGATGAGTTCACATCCATGCGAAGGGGTAACAAATTCTTCGCCGACATCACCTCCCGCGAGGCTGTGGAGGAGCAGATAAGGCTTTTCATCGGCATAATCTCAGGCATGGACCGCGACAGCTATGCTGCACGGTACGTGGTTCAAACCTTTCTTCTGGACTTCTGCCGCTACCTGGACAAGGACTTTCTTTTTAATCTGACGGACCACGCTACCTTTTCGGAGATGAAGGAGGCGCTCAGGGACTTCACCGGCGAGATATATGAGGCCAACAAGCACTTCACCCAGAACATCTCGCTTCACAGCCTGGAGCACCTGCTTGAGGACTACGGCACCCTGCTTAAGTTCGCTGACAGAGGCATCAAGAAGAGAAGGCGTACCGTTAAGCGAAAGAAGAAAAAGAAGCCTGAAGTTAAAGAGGAGGAGTCCGGTCCATTCACTGGTTTATGGGGAGAGGAAGGAAAGCTGTGGTGATAAATATGAGGGTTAGTCTTGACCTTGAGCTGAAAGATACGCCGGGGCAGCTTCTTCTTGCCCTGGAGCCGATTTCAAAGTACGGCGGCAATGTGATAAGCATAATCCATCTTCGCGAAGAGGAGAAGCTGCGCGCGGGCCGGGTGCCGGTGCACTTCACCCTGGATGTGGCGGATGAGGCGAGCCTTGAGCGCATTATAAAGGAGCTTGAAAAGTCCGGTGTGCGTGTAGCCAAGGTGGGGGAGGCGACAAAAAAGGAGACAATCACCCTCCTCCTCGTTGGCCATGTGGTGGACACCGACCTGCGCGACACCATAGACAGGATAAACGCCCTGAAGGGGGTTATGGTCTCGGACCTCAGTCTGGCGATGCCCCATCCAGAGAAGGAGTCCTCTGCTATAGTTGACATAGAGGTTTCGCAGGGCGTTGACAAGCGCATGGTCATGGACAGGGTCTACTCCATAGCAAAGGAGAAGGACCTGGAGATAATTCGCAGCCTGGAGGTATAGGATGCGCATTCAGATTATAGGCTTTGGGGTCATCGGTCAGGGGCTTGCGGAGGTGCTGCTTCGCAAGCGTGAAGAGCTAAAGCAGCGCCACTCCCTTGATGTTGAGGTAGTGTCAATAACCGACATAAGCGGCACCGCCTATGCAGAAGGGGGGCTCGACCTGGAGAAGGCGCTTCAGGTGGCGAGGCGAACGAGGGCGATAGTCAACTACCCCGGTGCCCTGGAGATGAGGGGCGTCGAGGCGATAGCTGAGATAGACGCCGACCTGGTAGTTGAAGCCACGCCATCGAATATAAAGACAGGTGAGCCAGGACTGAGCCACATGCTTGCAGCATTTAAAGCAGGTAAGCACGTGGTAACCTCCAACAAGGGGCCTCTCGCCCTCAGGTACCGCGACCTAGTTACAGAGGCTGCCCGCCATGACGTGGAGTTCCGCTTTGAGGCCAGCGTGGGCGGTGCGATGCCTGTGATAAACCTGGCGAGAGAGACGCTGAGCGGGGACAGGGTTACAGCGATAGAGGGGATACTCAACGGCACCACCAACTACATACTCTCGCGGATGACCCGCGAGGGTACGAGCTTTGAGCATGTGCTTAAGGAGGCGCAGGAGCTTGGCTATGCCGAGACCGACCCCACCTACGACATAGAGGGCATCGACACTGCGAGCAAGCTGGTGATACTTGCGAATGCTATAATGGGTATAGACGTAACCTTCGGCGATGTTAAGACGCGGGGAATAACCCGGATAACACCGGAGGCAATTCGCCTCGCAAAGGACAGGGGCTATGTGATAAAGCTCATCGGCGAGGTCAAGAACAACCACATCGAGGTTTCACCCAGGCTAATCCCGGAGACGCATCCCCTCAATGTGGACGGCGCACTCAATGTGGCGATGCTTCACTGCGACGTCGCCGGTGAGGTCACCGTCGTGGGCAAGGGTGCGGGCGCAATAGAGACGCAGAGTGCAATACTCAGCGATATTATTGCTATATGGAAGAAGAGGGGAAGGCGATGAAGTGGGAAGTTCGCGTGTCCTACAAGAAGGGGGTCCAGGACCCGGAGGGCGAGTCGACACTCTATGGGCTGAAGATGCTGGGCTTCGATGGGGTTAAGGAGGTGCATACAGCGAAGCTCTTTATAATCGAGGGCGACTACGGGCGGGAGGAGATAGAGACCATGTGCCGCCGTCTGCTTGCGAATCCGGTAAGTCAGGATTATGAGATAAGGAGGGTGGAGTAGAAGGTGGTGGTTGAGGTTATCCCTCTGCTCAGCGCCGGTGAAGAGGAGCTTATGAGGATAAGCGAGGAGCGCCAGCTCGCGCTCAACCTGGAGGAGATGAGGCGGATACAGGCCTACTACCGCTCGCTGGGGCGTGAGCCCACAGATGTGGAGCTTGAAACCTTTGCCCAGACCTGGAGTGAGCACTGTGTGCACAAGACGTTTAAGGGCGTAATACACTGCGACGGCGAGGTAATAGACAGCCTGTTCAAAAGCACCATAGCCAGGGTGACGCGGGAGCTTTCACCAGAGTGGTGCTTCTCTGTGTTTGAGGACAACGCCGGCATCGTCGACTTCGAGGGCGACTATGCCATAGCCTTTAAGGTGGAGACGCACAACCATCCGAGTGCTATTGAGCCCTTTGGCGGCGCCGCCACAGGCGTCGGAGGGGTTATCCGGGATGTGCTCGGCGTGTGGGGTGAGCCGATAGCAAATACAGATGTCCTCTGCTTCGGGCCGCTTGACTACCCCTACGGGAGGCTTCCTGCAGGGGTAAAGCACCCGCGCTTTATCTTCACGTATGTAATCGCCGGGATAGGAAGCTACGGAAACAACATGGGCATACCCACGGTTAATGGCGCGATTTTCTTTGACGAGAGCTATGTAACAAATCCGCTGGTTTACTGCGGCACCGTGGGCATTGTGAAGAAGAGCAAGTACAAGTGCGAGGCCAAACCGGGAGATGTGCTCCTTCTCGTGGGCGGGCGCACAGGTAGAGATGGCATCCATGGTGTAACCTTTGCCAGTGCGGAGCTGGAGGAGGGGGCGGAGGAGATATTCGGCACCGCTGTGCAGATAGGCGATCCAATAGAGGAGGAGAAGATAAAGCGCGCCATACTTGCGGTGCGCGAGGAGGAGCTGGGAAGTGCTATCACCGATTTGGGCGGGGGTGGGCTGAGCAGCGCAGTGGGCGAGCAGGCGCACCGCTTCGGGTGCGGTGCGAAGGTATACCTGGAGCGCGTGCCCCTAAAGTACGCTGGCATGAAGCCCTGGGAAATCTGGGTCTCTGAGTCGCAGGAGAGGATGCTCCTGATTGTGCCCCCCTCAAATCTCGACAGGGTGCTCGAAATCTTCGCGGAGGAGGAGGTTGAGGCTACCCCCGTTGGAGAGCTCATCCCAGAGCCCAGGCTCGAGATTTACTACCGCGAAGAGAGGGTGGCTTGCCTAGATGTGAACTTCCTCTTTGAGGGCATACCTCGTGTGGAGAGGAGGGCAAGCTGGTCGCCGCCAGGGTTAAAAGAGCCCAGCTTTACACCGGGAGACCCGGGGGAAGACCTTCGCAGCCTTCTTTCTATGCCCAACGTGGCGAGCAAGGAGAGTATAATACGCACCTACGACCACGAGGTGAAGGCGGCGACGGTATTAAAGCCCCTCCAGGGTGCAGCATGCGACGGTCCCGGTGATGCGGCGGTGCTCAAGCCGCTGCGCAGCTCATGGCGTGGTATAGCAATCTCCAACGGGTTGAACCCTGAGTACGGCAAGATTGACGCCTACTGGATGGCTGCCTCGGCAATAGACGAGGCGATACGCAACAACATCGCAGTGGGAGGGCGTAGAATAGCCCTCCTCGACAACTTCTGCTGGGGCAATCCCGAAAAACCAGATAATTTAGCGACGCTGGTCAGAGCAGCTAGGGCGTGCTACGATATCGCAAAGGCATATGCCACGCCCTTCATCTCCGGCAAGGACTCCCTCTACAACGAGTCGCCTCAGGGCGGGGTTACACCCACGCTTTTAATCTCTGCGCTTGGCATCGTCGAGGATGTGCGAAAGGCGACAACCATGGACTTCAAGCAGGAGGGCAGCTTTATCTACCTCCTTGGCGAGACAAAGCCAGAGCTGGGAGGTTCACACTACTACAGGCTCAAGGGCTTCCTGGGTAAGAGTGTGCCCAAGGTTGAGCCTTCCAAAGCCAGGTTTACCTACGAGGCGCTTACCAGAGCGATGGATTCTGGGCTGGTTAAAGCGTGCCACGACCTGAGCGAGGGCGGCCTGGGTGTGGCTCTGGCCGAGATGTGCTTCTCAGGCAAGGTTGGAGCCGAGGTTGAGCTTTCTCTCGTGCCTGTGGCTGAGCCCATGCGCTACGATCTTTTGCTCTTCTCTGAGAGCAACTCCCGCCTGCTTGTTGAGGTGCCGCCAGGCAAAGCACAGGAGTTTGAGGCACTCATGCAGGGCACCACCTTCGCCAGGATAGGCGAAACCCGGGGCGAAGAGGTGGTGGTTAAACACCGCGGGAGAGAGCTTATTCGCGAGGGCATAGAGGAACTCAAGGAGAGCTGGCAGAGCGGGGTGAGGCTGTGAAGCTGGACGAGGCTCGAGTGCTTGTGCTCCGCGGTCCGGGCACAAACTGCGATGCTGAAACCGCAGCAGCTATAGTCGAGCTTGGAGCTAGGGCAGAGGTGGTGCATGTTAACAGGTTTATAAGGGGTAAGCGCAGCCTTGAGGAATTTCATGCTCTGGTTTTGCCCGGCGGCTTCTCCTTCGGCGACCGCATACGAAGCGGCGCAATATTTGGGAAGATGATTAGCCATAACCTGAGGAGGGAGCTTAAAGCCTTTGTGGACGAGGGTAAGCCCATCCTCGGGATTTGCAACGGCTTTCAGGTGCTGGTTGAGTCTGGCTTGCTGCCCTTCGCAGAGATTGGCGAGGCAGCTCTGGCGCTGGCGAAGAATGTCTCAGCGCGCTTTGAGGACAGGTGGGTCTACCTGCGGAAATGCAACGCCTCACCCTTCACCATCAAGCTTAAGGACATTGCGCGGATGCCCGTGGCAAACGCAGAGGGCAGGGTGGTGCTGCCCCTCGGCGAGGAAGAGCGCATGCTTGCACAGCTTGAGGAGAATCATCAGATTCCGCTGCGCTACTGCACTGCAGGCGGGGAACTGGCACGGGGTGAATACCCCCTCAACCCCAACGGCAGCTACGCCGACATCGCCGGCTTAACCTCCCCGGAGGGCACAATAATGGGGATGATGCCCCACCCCGAGCGTGCCTTCTACCGCTACATGTATCCCGACTGGACCCGCGGCGACGACGAAGAAGCTGAGGGCGACGGTCACGCTGTTTTTGAGGGGATGCTCTCTTACGTCGCCAAGAGGTTTTAGGGATATGCCACAACTCCCGCGTACCCGAGCAGGTACCCAAGCGCAGCACCGGCGACGACATCACTGAGCCGGTGCCTGCCCAGATAGAGGCGGGATATAAGCGTGGCAAAGCTCAAAAGCACCGCCTCTGCAACTAGAGAAGGGAAAAAGCTCTGAATCAGGGCGAGCGCTGTAAATGCCAGCTGCACGTGGGCGCTGGGAAAGGCGTAGCGCTGCGCACCCAGGTAGAATTTCCTGCTCTTCGCGTCTATCTCCTGGGGCCTCTCCTTTTTAAACAGCAGCTTGAGCAGAGTGTTCACAGCGAGGCTGAGCAGCATAACAGCGCACAGGTAGGCTGCTTTGCCAGCTCCAGCGCCCAGCAGCGCATAGGCACCGAGCGCCACCCATAGGAGGAATATTCCGCCCGAGATGTAGCCATCGAGGATTGCCCGCAGGCTCCGCTTGCGGTGTGGCGAAGTGCCCCTCATTTCTGTTCTGCAAGAACCTGCTCTGCCGCTGCAACGCCCTCACCCAGCTTCAGCTTATGCCCGGCCTTCCTGAGCACAAGCTCCAGCGCGGCGAGTACCTGCACCAGGTCAGCGAAGCCAACATTGCCCATGTGCCCTATGCGAAAGATTTTGCCCTTAAGCTGCGCCTGTCCTCCCGCTACTAGGATGCCGTGCTCCCGCTTGAGCACGCCACGCACATCGTCGTCGCCGAGCCCGGAGGGAATCTTTATCGACGTAACCGTGTTACTGGCGCACTCAGGCGCTGCAAACAGCTCCAGGTTCATTGCCTTCGCTGCCTCCCTGGTTGCTCTTGCAAGCGTGCGGTGGCGTGCTATCCTCGCCTCTGGAGTCTCCTCCTCTATCTTCCTGAGCGCCTCATAGAGCCCGTAGATGAGTGTGACAGAGGGTGTGAAGGGTGTGGTGTTCTTCGCCAGGGACTTTCTGTACTTGGCGAGGTCGAGGTAGTAGGCGCGTCTCCCTGTATTGCCCTCTATCGCCTCCCACGCGCGTTCGCTAACTGCGACGAAGCCCAAACCCGGAGGAGCTGCGAGGCACTTCTGCGAGCCCGTGATGCACAGGTCAATGCCCCATTTGTCTGTCTTCACCTCATCGCCGCCAACGCTGGTGATACCATCCACAATAAAAAGCAGGTCGTACTCTCTTGCCAGCTTGCCCACCGCCTCTGCATTGTGCACCACGCCTGTGCTGGTCTCATTGTGGGTCAGGGTTATCGCCACGGCGTTGCTCTCAGCAACAGCCTGCTCAACCTCCTCTATGGCGAAGGTATTGCCCCATTCCACATCCACCTGCTTAACTTTTGCACCAAACGCCTGGGCTATTTCACCCATCCGCTCGCCGAACTTTCCGCCTGTAATCGAGATTACCTCATCGCCTTCTTTAACCACACTTGCGACGGCCGCCTCCATGGCGCTCGTGCCGGAGCCGGTGATAATCGCCACATCGTTGCGCGTCTGGTAAACCTCCTTGAGAATGCGCCAGCACTCCACGAGTATCTCCTCAAAGTCGGGTGTGCGGTGGCCTATCAGCGGCCTCGCCATGGCCAGGAGAACCTCACTGTCCAGCTCCACTGGACCGGGAATCAGAAGCTTCATATCTTTCAACCTGCGTACCTCCATAAGAATGTGTGGGTTAAAGGTAAATCAGGGGAGTCTAATAAATATTTCTATTCAGGATACCACATCTCCATTTTCATGCGAAAGGTTTATGAAAGCTGACACCTAGTTTTTCAGGTGGGTCCCATGTACGTGATACTTGGTTGCGGCACTGCAGGATACCTGGCGGCGAGCAGGCTTCAGGAGCAGAAGAAAAACCTCGTTATCATAGACATAGACGACAAGAGGATTGAGACCCTCAAGGAGAGGAATTTTGAGAATGTGATAAAGGGGGACATAACCGACATCGCCACGCTCAGGGCTGCAAATGTAGATGAGGCAGAAGCGGTACTCATTTTAACCACAGATGTCGAGCTGAACAAGCGCGCCGCGAGGGCGGTAAGGGAGCTCAGCAGAGAAGTTCCAATACTCCTCCGTGCCGCCAAAGACAGCAGTGCAAAGGATTTCGAAAACCTGGATATAGACGTTATTATATATCCAACCGCCGTAGTAGCTGAGGAAGCAATAAAATCGCTGAAGGACCTTGACCTCAAGAAGAAGCTTAAAATGCTTCAGAACATACTGAAGGATGCCCCCAAGGGTGTGGCAATAGTAACCCAGGATAACCCCGACCCGGACGCCATTGCCAGTGCCCTGTCATTAAAGCAGATTATAGAGAAGCTGGGCAGTAAGGCAGACATAATATACGGCGGCGAGATAGGTCACGAGGAGAACCGTGCCCTTGTCAACCTGCTCGGCATAACGCTTATACCCATAGCCAAGGTCCGCGACCTCCGGGATTATTCCAAGATAGCCCTTGTCGAAGCCTCCATACCTGGTGAGAACAACTCTCTGCCCAAGAACGTAATCCCAGACATAGTCATAGACCACCATCCGGTGGATGAGAACAGGGTGGTGGCGACATACAAGGACATACGCCCTGAGGTGGGCGCCACGTCCACAATCCTGACGGAGTACCTCACAAATCTGAACATAGAGATAACCCCAGAACTCGCGACGGCACTGCTCTACGGAATAAAGACAGACACCAACAACTTCACCCGGGGCACCACAAGCGATGACCTTCGCGCCGTGGCGCTTCTCTACCCAAAGGCGGACCACGACCTCCTCCTCAAGATTGAGACTCCTCTCATGTCGGCTGAAACCCTCGATGTGCTGAGTGAGGCGATACGCAACAGGAAGGTAAGGGGCAGCTTCCTTCTCACCAATGTGGGCTTTATCAGGGACCGCGACACGCTTCCACAGGCCGCCGACTATCTTCTCCGCCTGGAGGGCATCTCAACTGTGCTTGTGTACGGGATTGGCGGTGATGTGATTCATATCTCCGGCAGGAATAAGGATATAAGGATTAACCTGGGCGACGTCATGCAGAAGGCCTTTGGAAACATTGGCAGCGCCGGAGGGCATGCAACCGCTGCTGCCGCGAAGATACCCCTCGGTCTGTTCGGCAGGGTGAAGGACAAGGAGTCACTTCTCAGGCTGGCGGAGGAGGCAATCACAGACAGGTTCTTCAGAGCTGTGGGGCTTGAGGAGAAGTAGCTACTCGAAGCTGTCGAGACTGCGGTTTTTAAATCTGGAGAGGGTTCGCCAGGAGTTTCTGACAAAGTCGGGAAGGGTCTCGTTGATGTGTTTCTCAAGGAAGGCACGGGTTTTTGGGTCGCTGGGATAGCCGCTTCCGAAGTCGCCGTATAATTGTTTAAAGCTGTCCAGCTTCCTGTCGCGCAATACCTTTGCTATTATTGAGGCTGCTGAGACCACTGGGTAGCGCTCATCTGCGCGGTGCTCCACCACCAGTGAGCAGGATATACCAGAATTCGCCAGCAGGCTCGAAAATCTTCTGGCGCTGGGACCTATGCAGTCTATGTACGCCACCTTTGGGGAGAAGTGATTTATGAGTTCAACCATCGCCCGGGCTTCCATCTGATTGAGGGTTTCCCTGCGCAGGTGCCTTGAGTCTATCTCCCGGGGTGTAAACTCCACCACACGATAGGTGAAGGAAGAGACCAGTTCTTCAAAGATTGTCTCCCTCTTCCTCCGGGATAATTTTTTTGAGTCTTTTACACCCAGCTCCCGAAGGGCTTCCTGTTCCTCTTCTTCACAGGTTATGCCTGCGACTATCAGGCTGCCAAAAACAGGACCTCTTCCCGCCTCGTCGATGCCCAGGACCTTCATGCTTCTAAGTTGGGCTCTTGGTATAAATAAGTTATATTATGTGAAAGTGCTCTTTGTGCAGTAGTTACCCGGAAGCTTGCTTCCGGCGTGACGAAGTGCCTCCGTAGCTCAGCTGGAAGAGCGGCTGATTCGTAATCAGCAGGTCGGGGGTTCAAATCCCCCCGGGGGCTTGCGACAAAAAGTACAAATCCCCTTTTGAAAACCATATTGGAAACACTGTCGCACACTTTCAGTTTAACATCGCCTATTTTATGCCGTCATGGCTTATATAGCGGCAGAGGAGTGGAGGAGATTTAAACTTGAAAAAATCCGATTATGAGACAAGATACTACAGCATCTACAGCATCTACAGCATTTGCATAAAATTTATATAGTAGGAAAGTCAGCTTAACATCCTAAAAATAAGAATAACCAAAGGGGGGGTGTTGGAGATATGGGACAAGGTGGATGTCTAAAAATAATTAATGCTTCGCCGTATACTTTGGAGCTTACATATATTCATAGTTATCAAATGAATGCATGGGACGACCACTTTCCAAAAACAATTTCACCAGGACAGTGCCCCAGTATATACATTGAGTGGTGTGAAAATATTTTTAAGACATGGTCAGATGATGCCGGTGAAGCTCGATATGAGATTGTTGGGACCAACCCTGTGCGTCATTTTGAGATTCAGGCAAGATGGCGTCATCTGCAGGTTGACTGGCAGAACACAATCCAAGATCCAGAGTTCTTTCCCCAACCATTCCCGCAAGTTGTTGACCTAGGCTGGAAACATAATGGAACGGTGACCTTAACTTTTTGTGCAATCAAGAAGGGAGTCAAAGTACCAATTAAACACTCTCCTACACCAGTGTACATCAGAAGGGTGGATTTCCCTGCTACCGAAGAGAAACTCAAAAAACACCTGCTCACACTTGCAGGAGCAGAATCCGAGAAACTGTCATTTACTGACCTGTTAGCCAGGCTGGAAGCTACCGGGCATCTTAAATCTAAGGGCGACCTGCATAAAATACTGGGTGAAGCTCTTGGAGTGAGTCCCGAGCAGGGAATTGCCTTACAGGAAGCGCATCCCTCACAGGATTACACCGCTATTGAAAGTCCGGCATATATCAAAAATTGGATGGAAACATATGGCCCCGTGATCGGACATCTCCCCCTCAACGAGCTAACACTGGTATGTTCTCATGATTCCGGAACTTATGACATGGTTTCTCCTTTTTCCATACCTTGGGCATCCTGTCAGGATTTGAACATTAATGACCAGCTGAACCATGGTGTACGGGTCCTGGACATGAGGGTTGGCTGCCAAAACGACAAATCTGGTGATGAGAGGTTCATTCTTGTTCATGACACCTGGAGAACTAAGGTCACACTTAAGGATGCACTGGAGCAGGTGAAAGGCTTCCTGAGCAGGAATATGCAAGAAGTTGTTATTCTGGATTTTCATCGCTTTGTAGAGCTTAATGGTCATTTTGATTATGATGAACTTCAGAATGTGGTAATTGATACGCTGGGAGACCTGATTTACCCATACCCGAACAGGATTCCCACGCTTGAAGAAATATGGAAAACACCCGGTCGCGTTGTTGTCGCCTGGAACCGTGATGACAGACAGAACTCTTTCTTCCCGGGTGTTGACCAGAAGTGGTTTGACAAAACTGACATAGATGACCTTTATGCAGCAATATCAGAGGAAATGAAGAAGAGCCACCAAAACGAGGGGCTCTGGTCAATCTGTGCGATTCTCACACCAACTCCTCTTAAACCCCTCCATCCTCTAAGTCCAGATGTGGGCAACTGGTTCCAGGCTGGTAGCGAATGGGCACAGAAGGCAAATATTATTTCTCTGGATTTTGTTGAGAAAACTACCGTTGTACAGCAGGCGATATCCGAATGCCTTATCAAAGGTGTTCAATAATGACCCCGTACTGTGTATTTATAAAACTTACTCCAGCAACATAAAAGTCAACTCTTCCTCGTCTCCCGCTTCTGCCCCTTTAGGCTGCAGATACCTCAAGGTCACCAAAGCTCGGTAGCCCGGGTTTACCTTGACATCAGCTATTCTGATTCTGATGTTTCCGGACTTGATGAGACACCAGCTTCAGCGTCTTTGCCCCCGTAATGATACCGTCCCGCCGGCAATCCCCGAATGCTTCCACCAGCTTTAAGCACGGCGTTTACAACCACGTCACATAGAAGTTATGTTTTTAATCCTTCAACACCCCCACCACAGGGAATCTGTCAAGTCTGCTCGCATCATGAGGGGCTTCCTTAACAGCCTCCGTCAAATCATAGCCGGCCAGGTGCAGGGCCATATGAGAGCCGATTTCCCACAACGCACTTTCTGAAACATCATAGACTCTCCCCTTATAGGCCACGCAGGCAGGATTTCCTCCCAAGCCATTGTATTTCTTCAGCTCCTCTCTGGTAAAAGTCTTCAGTTACCTCCCTCCATGAAATTTTTCAGTAAATATACTGCTAAAACAATAAAAACTTTACTTAAAATTTGATACCGCAAATATCTCGGACAGTACAGGATACACCCATATGCTTCGCTATATTTAAGTAGTTCCGATTAGATTATAATAACGGGACCACCGTGAAACAGAAGATTCCCCCCAGGGTATATGCATTAGGAATTTTTATAATGAGCACAGGAGTAATCTTCAACATCATATACTGGGGGTATGAGAGAACCAGATATCACATGAGCTTTTATGAACATTTTATGATGAGCCCCGTAGCCGCTGTGCTGATTGGTCTTTTGATTCCCCTGATGATACTTGTGGGATATGGGTTCATCCGGGAACACCGGCTCAGATTTCAGATGAAGGAGGCACACCAGAAACTGGAACGCACCTACAATGAGCTGAAGGAGATAGACGAACTAAAGAGCAACATCATTGCCAACGTAAGCCATGAGCTCCGCACACCCATAACCATAGCCAAGGGTTTTATTGAACTTGCGGCGATGGAGGAGGATGATGAGGAGCGCAGAGATGAGCTAATGTCAGCTACAGCAGCGCTTCACAGGCTCAATGACATTGTGGAGGACCTCATCCAGGTGGCAGCTGTTCAGCGGGGAGACTTAACACTTCACAAAAAGAGCGTCAGCCTTGCCGAGATAGTTAACAGCGCAGTCAAGGAGAAGGAGGACGAGGCAAGGAAAAGAAATGTGAAGCTGGAGGTTGACCTTGCTTACGAAGGTGAGATTCTGGCTGATGCGATTAAGCTGAAGCGGGCAATTTTAAATCTACTGGATAACGCAATAAAGTTCAACCGTACCGGAGGGGAGGTAAGGGTGAAGGTATCAAAGGAGGGGGACCTGGCAATGATAGCTGTGAGCGACACAGGGATAGGTATTCCCGAAGACAGACTCAGGGACGTATTCAAGCCCCTCACCCAGCTCGACCCAAGCCCAACACGGCGCTACGGCGGCACAGGCACAGGTTTGGCAGTGGCGAAGCGAATAATAGAGGCGCATGGAGGGAAGATCTGGGTGGAGTCTGAGGTTGGAAAGGGCACCACCGTCTATGTTATACTGCCCCTTCATAGGTCAGCTTAAACTCACACCCAGAAATACGCCGTAGCACAGGAGGAGGAGCATCCCCTCCCTCCTGTTAATCTTCCACCCGGTTCTCATAAATAGCAGCATAAGGGCGGTAATTATCAGCATTATGGGTGTGCTCCTAAAAGCTATTCCATCATCAACAAAAACAGGGTTGACAGCCGCGGAAGCGCCCAGCACGAGGAGGAGGTTAAAAATATTGCTCCCTATGACATTTCCCAGCACCATGGTAAAGTAGCCCTTCCTTGCTGCCACCACTGAGACTGCAAGCTCGGGTACACTTGTGCCGAAGGCAACCAGTGTCAGGCCGATAACCGATTCGGGTACGCCAATGGCATGGGCAATTGCCACAGCGGATTTTACGAGCAGCACGCTGCCGGCAAGCACCCCGGCAAGTCCGAACACGACGTGAGCTGCTGCATTTCTGGCATCCTCAGTTTTGTCCGGGACGATGGTGGAGTTGACCGGATTTTTAATTGAGTATGCGATATAAAAGGCGAATACCAGGAGGAGGAGCATACCATCCTGGAAGGACACCACATCGCCATAGACAATCAATATGCTCGCAAGCACAGTAAGCAAAAGGCAGATGATGCCATTTCTGAACTCCACATCTCTCCTGATAACCACCGCCCTGATGAAGGCAGCTAAACCAAGTATAAGACCTATGTTTGCAATATTTGAGCCGACCACATTTCCTATGGCGATGCCTCCGCTGCCCGAGAAGGACGCATAAACAGAGGCAAAGAGCTCCGGCGAAGAGGTGCCGAAGCCAATGACCACTGCACCTATAATGAACTTTGAAACCCCAAACCTGCGCGCAACCTTTGCAGCACCTTCTGTGAAGTAGTCGCTGGAGTATGCCAGCAATACTATTGAGAAAGCCAGAGTAATTAAACTTATTATCATGAGCAGCATCCCACCGGTTATGGCAGCTTAACAGCCCCATTAATGACGAAGATAACCTCGGCATTCAGCTTGGAGCCTCCCCAGGGGCATGGGCAGCTTTATGATTTTTCATCACCCAATTTTGTTGCAAAGATATTTGGACGATTTTCAGGTTGTACTGACAATGATAGGATTTTTTCTAATTAATGAGGTATCCTCATGGAGAAGTTTCAGCTCCTTTGCCTTGAGGGGGGAGAGATTATAAAGGGTGAGCCATTCAACTTCTCCTGCCCCACTCACAGGGGTTTGACAAGGAGCATATATCAGAAAAAGAAGCTGCACCTCAGGCGCCGCGCCGGAATATGGCGCTTTATCGACTGGCTTCCTGTGGAGGAGGCTTCAAGCTATGCTGAGAAACCGCTGACCTACAAAAGCGAGGGTCTGGCAGAGGAGGTGGGACTGGAAAATCTCTACATAACCTTCAACGGCTACTGGCCGGAGCGGGGCATGCGGATGGAGACGTGCACCTTTAAGGAGCTTGAGGCAACTGTAACTGTACGCTATGCGAAGGAGAAGGGTATCTCAAAGCTTTTTGTGGCCTCCGCCGGGAACACTGCAAAAGCCTTCGCCGCCGCAGCCTCGCAGGAACGCTTTCCTGTTGTTCTCCTGGTGCCAAAAAAGTGCCTCTGTGGCGTCTTTCTTCCGCGCTATGATCGCAGGTATGTGGAGACGGTAATGATCACCGACGGTGACTACTCGGACAGCATAGCGCTCGCGAAGCGCCTCGCAAGGATAAAGGGCTTCACCTACGAGGGAGGCGCCAGAAATATTGCGAGACGCGACGGCCTGGCCACGGTGCTTCTTGATGCTGCGCTTGAAATCGGGAGTATGCCCCACCATTACTTCCAGGCGGTGGGGAGCGGCAGCGGCGCAATCGCCGCCTACGAGGCTGCGCTCCGCCTCCTCGAGGACGGGCGCTTCGGCAGAAGTTTACCTAAACTCCACCTGGCTCAGAATCTTCCAATGGCGCCCATGTACAGCGCATGGCGCGCAGGCAGGAGGGAGATTTTGCCCGAGCGGGACATACCAGAGGCGGAGAATGTGCTGGACCTTATCTACGCGCGGGTGCTTTCAAACCGCTACCCGCCCTACGGCGTAGCTGGCGGGGTCTACGATGCACTCGTGGCTACGCGGGGGGAGATGTATGGGGTTAAGAACAGCGAGGCAAAGCGCGCTAAGGCGCTGTTCGCAAGGCTGGAGGGCATCGACATTCTGCCCGCCGCCAGCGTGGCGGTGGCAGCGCTGCTGCAGGCGGTGGAGAGGGGGAGCATCGGGAAGCGCGAAAAGGTGCTCCTCAACGTCACTGGCGGCGGAAGCGTGAGGCTGCGAAAGGATAAAAAGCTTCGCAGGCTAAGAGAGAACTATACCCTGAGCAGGGATGCTGGCGATGAGGAGCTGGAGGAGCTGGAGCTATGAAGCCTGAGGAAGAGGTGGTGGCGCTCTTAAAGAACGCCGGCACGGACATTGCGCTCACGCTGCCCTGCGACAGGGTTAAGGGGCTGCATCACCTCATCGCGGAAGAGCTGAGGCATGTACCATTAACCAGGGAAGAGGAGGGCGTGGGCATCGCTGCGGGTGCTGCACTTTCTGGACTCAAGCCGGCGATGCTGGTACAGACCTCGGGCGTGGGGAATATGCTCAACGCCCTGGCATCGCTTACGCTGCTGTACAGGCTTCCGCTTTTTATTTTAATAAGCTGGCGCGGCGTCTATAAGGAGGAGATTGTGGCGCAGAAGCCCATGGGCAGGTATGTTCCCAGGCTCCTGAAAGCTCTCGGAATAGAGTTTGTGGAGGTGAAGGAGAAGGAGGACATACAGAAAATAGGGGACATCGCAACCGCCGCCTTCGAGGAGAGCTGCGTCACAGCGGCGCTGCTCAGCCCCAAGGTGTGGGAGGGCAGCCTGCTCGAGATGCCCGGCGTAAGGGACGAAAGGATGGTGACAGGAAGAAGGTTCGCCCTACCAGAGGCTGCAGCAAGGCATACGCGCTTCGAAATCCTCGCCGGCATAAGGGAAGAACTCCACGGCAGGGTGGTGGTGAGCAACCTGGGGGTGCCCAGCAAGGAGCTTTACCACGTGCTCCACCAGCGCTCCAACTTCTACATGCTGGGCAGCATGGGCATGGCAACTCCGATAGGGCTGGGCATAGCTCTGGGAACGCGGAAGGAGGTTGTAGTTATAGACGGCGACGGGAGCCTGCTGATGAACGCCGGCTGCCTTGCTACAGTCGCCGAGATGGCGCCGCGGAATCTGACAATTTTAGCGATGGACAACGGCGTCTATGGTAGCACCGGCAACCAGACCACAGCGGCGCTGCGCAGCGCAGACCTCGGGATGCTTGCCTGCGCCATGGGCATAGCGAGCGTCTTCCGCGCCGCTTCGCCGGAGGAAGTGGCGCATGCGATGCGGAGCTCAGCGCCGCCGCGCTTTGTGCACGTGGTGGTGAAGCCCGGAAATGCTGAGGTGAGCAACATCCCCTTGTCACCGGAGGAGATTAAAACCAATGTTATGAGGTTTCTGAGGGATGAGGATTAGGGTAGGGCACCTCTCAACGGTCTACCACACCGCCCTGCTCATGCGGGGGCTTCGCCTGCTGGAGCGCAGGGGTATAAAAGCGAGCTGGAGGCTCTTCGGAGGCGGTCCCGCGATAGTTGAGGCGCTCTCCCGGGGGGAGGTGGACGTGGGCTATGTGGGTCTGCCGCCGGCGATGGTGGGCATAGCTGGAGGCGCGCCGCTGAAGTGCGTAGCTGGCGGGCATGTGGAAGGCACAGTGCTGTGCACCCGTGGAGGCATCCGGGGAAGCGTCGAAGAGGTTGTTGCTTCTCTCAAGGAAGCGCGCATAGGCTGCCCACCGAGAGGTTCAATCCACGACATAATACTGCGCCACCTCCTCAAGGCACACAGCATCGAAGCAAAGGTTGTAAACTACCCCTGGGCGGACTTCATACCCCTCGCCTTTGAGGCAGGGGAAATATCCGCGGCGATTGGAACACCTGCCCTCGTGACGCTTCTCGTGCAAGAGCTCAATGCAGTGATTGCCATCCCGCCTTCGAAGCTCTGGCGCTTCAACCCCAGCTACGGGATAGTGGCGAGGGAGGACTTCCTGGACTCGAAGGAGCTGCGCCTCTTCCTGGAGGTGCATGAGGAGGCGAACAACCTAATCATCACCCAGCCCAGGAAGGCGGCTGAGGTGGCTGCCTTGGTGCTGGGCTTCGTGGACAGCGACTTCGCCCTCGAAGCGATTAAGCTTTCGCCGCGGTACTGCGCGGCTCTGCCCAGAGAGTACGTTGAATCTACAATGCGTTTTGTGCCCGTGATGCTGGAGCTGGGCTACCTGGAGAGGGAGCTCCGCGAGGCAGAGATTTTCTATCCCGAGATTATCCAAGAGGTACACCAGGAGGGGCACCACTACGGCGAGGGGCTGAGGCTGTAGCAGTTTTGGGAAGTATTTTTATATATTAAACAATCAGGAACCCTGAAAGAGAGACATTTAAAATAAACGGCAAGGAGGCTGTAATCTGAAACTTCCTATAATCTCTGGTTATGATGCAATAAAAGCTTTTACAAAAGCGGGTTGGAGAGTGGCCAGACAAAAGGGTAGTCATGTAACGATGATAAAAGAAGGTTCACATATTATTCTGACGATTCCTCTACACAGAAAACTTGATAGAGGAACATTGAGGAGCTTAATTAAAAAAGCGGGTTTATCTACAGATGAATTTGTGAAATTACTTAGATGACCACTTCGACAACATCTTCGTTTTTATTCCCGGGTTTGACAATCTCATTGTACGTTTCAAGCCAGAGCTCTATTGCCTCTTTAATATTATCTAGAGCCTCTTTTGGAGTTTTACCCTGAGAGACACACCCCTTCAACATTGGACATTCAGCAATGTAGTATCCGTCTTCCCCCTTTCTTATTACTACCTTTATTTTCATCAATCTACCACCGGGAAGATACCATTAAAAACCTTTGCTAAACCAGCCTCTTCCTCCCCTTACGCGGAGCCAGCGAGTAGACCTCCTCCACGCTCAGGAGCAGTGCTGAGCGAAGCTCCCGCTTTCCGCTGCTCCTTTCCAGCACCTCCCGCTTAAAGCTCTCGAAGGGCTCGCCCTTCCTTAAAACCTCCGCCCTGCCCTTGAGCAGGTAGCCGTCCCAGCCCTCGCGTTTAAAGGCAACCGCTACAGCGATTCGCGGGTTGCTCTCAATGTTGCGCTCAGTGCGCGCTATGAAGACGTTGCCTATAAGCAGCTTCCCATCATCCAGGGCTTTCACAAAGCACACGGGTACGAGGTGGGGCTCATCGTCGCAGGAGGTCGCCACCCACACCAGGGGCTTCTCGGCATAGCACAGGTTGTCAAAAGCCTTAAGCACATCCTCGGGAATCATGAAATAAACTCTATGTATCAGGACTTTATTATCTTACCGCCACTATAACATCGCCAGCCGCAACGTTGGTTCCCTCCTCCACAAAGACCTCCTCAACAACCCCTGCATGGCTCGCCACGACATCGTTCTGCATCTTCATGGCCTCCAGCACAGCTACAACATCGCCCTTGCCCACCTTATCCCCCTTCTTCACATTGAGCTTCACTATCATTCCCTGCATCGGCGCCTTTATGCCGCCCTCCACATCCTTTGGCGCTGCCCGCTGCTGCGCCGCCTTCGCCTGGGTAATCTCTATGAAACCTCCCACCGGCTTAACGCGCACACTGAACTCCTCGCCATCTACCTCCACCACGTACTCGGTCGGGATGCCTTTCTCCTCCTCTGCTTCTGTCTCGCGCTTCTCTGGCAGTGGCTCCTCGCGCAGCTCACCTCTGAGGAACTTCACAGCCACGGCGGGGTAGAGCGCATAGGTGAGCAGGTCCTCCTCCTTCTTAATTATCCCCAGCTTCTCCGCCTCCTCCTTAAGCAGATGGAGCTGGGGCGAGAGCAGGTCCGCAGGTCTGCAGGTTATAATCTCCTCATCGCCGACTATCTTCGCCTTTACCTCCTCGTCTATGGGCGCAGGTGGCCTGCCGTACAACCCGCGCACATAGTTCTTAACCTCCTTGGGCACAGCCTTGTAGCGCTCGCCCACCAGGACATTCATCACCGCCTGCGTACCCACTATCTGCGATGTGGGTGTAACCAGAGGCGGGTAGCCCAGGTCCTTTCGCACTCGGGGTACCTCTTCAAGCACCTTCTGCAGTCGGTCAAGTGCATTCTGCTCCTTGAGCTGGGATATCAAGTTGGACATCATCCCTCCTGGAATCTGGTAGAGCAGAACGTTGACATCCACCATCTCTGAGATGTCATCGATAATTGCATCGTAGCGCCTTCGCACCTCTTTGAATAAGGGCGTGATTTCAGCAAAAGCCTCGAGGTCGATGCCGGTGTCGTAGGGCGTGCCCTTGAGCGCAGCCACCATGCTCTCAGTAGGCGGTTGCGAGGTGCCCCACGCAAAGGGGGACATGGCAGTGTCGATAATGTCCACGCCCGCCTCTATAGCGGCGAAGTAGGCGATGGGCGCCATGCCGGAGGTGCAGTGGGAGTGCAGGTTTATGGGTATGGAAATCTCCTTCTTCAGTGCTGTCACAAGCTCACGCGCGGCCTGGGGTGAGATAAGCCCTGCCATATCCTTTATGCACAGCGAGTCGCACTCCAGCTCCTCCAGACGCTTCGCCATTTCAACGAAGCTCTCGATGGTGTGCACAGGCGATGTGGTGTAGCATATTGTGCCCTGAACATGCGCCCCCAGACGCTTCGCAACGCGTATAGCAAACTCCATGTTTCTCAGGTCGTTGAGGGCGTCGAAGATTCGGAATATGTCCACACCGTTCTGATGGGCTTTCTCCACGAACTTCTCCACTATGTCGTCACTGTAGTGCTTATAACCAACGAGGTTCTGCCCGCGGAGGAGCATCTGTGTTGGCGTGTTCTTCATGTGCTTCTTGAAGGTGCGGATGCGCTCCCATGGGTCCTCGTTGAGATAGCGGATGCACGAATCGAAGGTGGCACCACCCCACACCTCCAAGGAGAAGAAGCCCACCTCATCCATCTTCTCAATAATTGGCAGCATGTGACGCATACGCATGCGCGTTGCTGCCAGGCTCTGGTGCGCATCACGAAAAGTTGTATCTGTAATCTTTACCCTGGCCACGCTCATAACCTCTCTAATTTTGTAAAGCCGCAATTAGGCCGAGCAGTCTCAACGGTAACAATTTTTAACTCACCGCTGCACATAGCTCCTTCCGAAGCGCAGCGCATCCTCGGCGCGCTGGAGCTCGCGGCCCAGGTACAGAGCATGGGAGAGCTCGCCCACTAAACCCAGACGCAGCAGCGTATCGCCTATCTCTCGAGCGCTCTCGCCGGTGACCACGAGGTTTAGTTCGCCATCCTTAAAATGGGCGCAGTATATTGCGTCGTCCACATATATCTTGAAGTAGCCCTTCGCATCCATCCTGCGTGAGGTGCTCTGCCTCGCCTTCACCCTGGCTCGCTTTACCTCCTCGGGCACAGGCTCCCGCCTGAGGCGCTTCTCCTTGCACAGGAGCAGACTGAGCCCCAAGTCTTTGGGCATTGCCCCGCGCCGCTTTGCCAGAAACATCATCTTCGCAGCGACGCTCAGCTCGCGAACGCTGCCTCTGGCTTTGGCGCTCGCCTCAGGCGTAAAGAGTATGCTCGCCCCAACCTCGCTTGCTATGCCCGCGAGGAGTGCATTAACGCCTGTGGAGTCGGCGTCGAGGAGTTCGCTCACATTACCCGCGCCGAAGAGCGTCACCCGCTCGGGATTAAGCGCACCGAAGCGGCGATATGCCTCGACAGATTCCACAAATCCGAAGTTCAGCGGTGATAGCAGGGGGTCGGCCACAATCCTTTTAAATCCCTGCTCCTCCGCTAGGGCAATGTTCTCCTCCAGAAGCTTCACCCGCTGCTCAGGCTTTGCCGGCACCTCACCTCCACGGCGAGGGATTATAACACAGGGCGTGCCTATGCCTGAGAATTCCTTCAGAAGCTCGTGGTCAAAGCTCAGTATGAGGTCTGCCCCTGCCTCTATGGCGGAGGCGATGTTTTGCGCATCCATTGTATCCACGGACAGGGGCACGTCCAGTGGCTTTAAAAGCTCCACCACCTCAGCCACACGTTTGGGCGAAGATTCCATTATCCCCAGGTCTATTATGTCCGCACCGCTGCGCTTAAAGTACTCCGCCCGCTTCAAAATCTCCCCGTCGCTCAGGTGCTCTATGCCGACGATCTCAGCGAGTACCCTCATGGGGAAGTCCCTGCCCACAGCGACGCTGCCTATAAGCATATTCCCCCTGCGCTTCAGCAGTTTCTCCCTGAGCTTCGCGGAATCTATACGCTTCAGCTCATGCAGCGCCTGCGCTATTACCATGTCCTCAAGCGGCGCATCCGCAGGTTCTGTGGTGGAGAGCTCAATTTTATCCAGATTTCTGAGGAGAACCTCTAGGTCGGCGATGTCCCGGGTACCCTTGTAAACGGGCACGCCGATAATGCGTGCAATCTCGCCAACATCGCCCTTCACCAGGCCTGGTACCAGCACCATATCGGCATCGCCAACTCTGCCCAGGCTCTTCGCAATCTTTCTCGGGGTGAGAAGGCTTGCCACCTCCTCGCCGGTTATGTGCACCTTCGCAGAGAAGCGCCTGGCTATCGCAAGGGCCCGGGAAGCTGCAAGCTTTCCCGTGACTATGAGCACCTTCATACCCGCGATAAGTATTTTAACGAGTAAAGCTTTACACGCTTAGCATGCTGAGTGCGCGCTTCAGAGGAACAGCGAACATCGTAATAGTGCCCATAGCCAGGCTCTTTGCAGCGCTGAATGTGCCTCCGAACATTCTAACACTCCTCGGCTTACTTGCAAGCTTTGCCACAGCCTATGCCCTTGCTATGAAGCGCCTTGAGCTTGCCTTTGTGCTTCTGCTCTTAACTGGCTTCTTCGATGCCATCGACGGCGCCGTGGCCAGGATTTCAAAGCGTGTGAGCGACTTTGGCGCCTTTTTTGACGCCACCCTGGACAGGTATGCCGATGCTGCTGTTATTATTGGTCTTGCCCTCTATCTGGAGAATCATTATCTCATTGCCTTCATTGCCCTCCTCGGAAGCTTGATGGTGAGCTACACCCGTGCGAGGGCGGAGCTCTTCGTCCCGCGCTGCGACGTTGGTCTGGGGGAGCGTGCCGAGAGGCTTGTGATAATCATCGCCGCCATCGCCGCCTCTCTTGCCGGTGTGCTGGAGCCCGAGAGTGCAGTTTACTATACGCTGGTGCTCGTTGCTCTGCTATCCCACTCCACGGCGCTTGAGCGAATCTTCTACACCTATGCCCTCCTAAAGGCTGACAAGCAGCGGAAATAGCCAGGCAAAACCCTTTAAACCATAATGCCAATACTCTACCAATGAAAAAACGCTTTATTGTACGCGGCGTGGTTCAGGGCGTAGGCTTTAGACCCTTTGTTTATCGTGTAGCCAAGAAGCTGGGAATCCGCGGCTATGTTCGCAACAGGGGAAACAGTGTTGAGGTCCTCGCGATTGGCAGGGTTGAGCGTTTTATCGACCGCCTCAAAGAGGAACTTCCGCCCCTTGCGGAGATCCACTCCATACAGGAACTGCCAGCAGGGGAGAGCGCAGATTATGAGGACTTTGTGGTGCTCAGGAGCGCCCGCAGGGGCGGTGAGGGCTCTGTTATACCTCCGGACGTTGCGATATGCGATGCCTGCCTGGAGGAGATGTTCGACAATTCAGACAGGCGATACATGTACCCTTTCACCGTGTGCACCGACTGCGGTCCCAGGTATGCGATTATTGAGGCGCTGCCCTATGACAGAAAGAATACAACGATGCGCGACTTTGCGATGTGCAAAGGATGCGCCAGTGAATATCTGAATCCTGAAGACAGGCGCTTTCACGCAGAGCCCGTCGCATGTCCCAGATGCGGGCCGAGTTATGAGCTTTATAAGGATAAGCAGAAGCTTGATGTCAGCGACCCGATACGCGAGGCTGCGAGGCTCATCAATGAAGGCCATATCGTTACGGTGATGGGCCTCGGGGGGACGCACCTTGCGGCGAAGGTTACTGAGGATGAGCCGCTTATGAAGCTTCGTGAGGCTTCCCACAGGCCAGAGAAGCCCTTTGCGATAATGGCGCGGGACCTTGAGGCGGCGAAGCTCTTTGCCCATGTAAGCGAAGAGGAGGAGAGGCTGTTGCTCAGCCCCCAGCGTCCCATAGTGCTGCTGCGCAGGCGCAGTCCTTCGCCCCTCTCCCCCCTCGTGGCCCCCGGGCTGCACAATGTGGGGATAATGCTCCCATACACAGGTGTGCATCACCTGCTCTTCCACTACTCCTCGCAGCCGGCTTTTATCATGACCTCCGCCAACCTGCCGGGCGAGCCCATGGCGATCACCCCTAAAGATGTTCTGAGTCTGAGGTACCAGGACTACTCCCTTGTGCACAACCGCAGGATAAGCAACCGAGTGGATGACAGCGTGATCAAGCCTGTTGCAGGCAGCGCAGCTTTCCTGCGCCGTTCGCGGGGTTATGTTCCTCTGCCCATAGAGCTGAAGCTAAAATATGAACACGCAGTCCTTGCAGTTGGGGCTGAGGAAAATGTCACCGGCTGTCTGCTCCTGGGAGGACGTGCCTTCCTTACCCAGTACATTGGCGATACCAAGAAGCTGCGCACCCTTGAATTTCTTGACCAAGCCTGCTCCACGCTGATGAAGCTCAACCGCGTGGAAAAGCCAGGATATGTTGTCAGAGACCTCCACCCTGAGTTTGCTACCTCAAAGCTAGCCAAGAAGATCGCCTCGCGCTATCGCTGCTCACTGCTGGAGGTACAGCACCACCATGCCCATGCTGCATCCCTTCTCGCAGAGGCGGGGGTAGAGGAGATGGTGGGCATTGCGGTGGACGGTTTTGGATATGGCAGCGATGGCAGAGCCTGGGGAGGTGAGGTGCTGTACTGCTCAGGCAGCAGGTTTTCAAGGGAGGCGCACCTGGAATATCACCCCGCCCCTGGAGGAGACGCCTCGGCGCGCTACCCGATGCGCATGCTCGCAGGGATGCTGTACAGGCGCTACTCGGGAGATGAACTATGTGAGCTTTTGATCAGCCTTGGTGTGCGTGAGGGCGAGGCCAACGTGGTGGTAAGGCAGCTTGATAGGCGGTTTAATGTGGTGGAAACCTCTAGCATGGGCAGGGTTCTCGATGCCATTGCAGCACTTCTTGGTGTGTGTAGAAAGAGGACCTACGAGGGTGAGCCTGCGATAAAGCTTGAAGCCCTTGCACTTAAGGGAAAGGCAAAGCTTGAGATGCCTATGCAAATAAGGCGGGAGGGTGATGCCATGGTGCTTGATACGGGCAGCATAGTGGCGAAGGCCCTGGAATACCTGCAGGAGGGCGAGCGCTGCGAGGATATTGCCGCCTCTGCCCAGGCTGTGCTCGCCGAGAGCATGGCAAAGCTCGCTGTTAGTGCTGCAGAGCGAAGGGGTGTGGAAAGGATAGGCATCTCGGGTGGCGTGGCCTACAACGATGCAATTGTAAGAAAGGTAAAGGAGAAAGTGGAGAAGGAGGGCTTTGTATTACTTCAGCACCGTCTTGCGCCGCCTGGTGATGGCGGCATCGCCCTGGGACAGTGCTACATCGCTGCAAAGCGCATGGAGGAGTAGCTACCCCAGAAAGTGTTCCAGACTGCGCTGGTTTTTACTCAGCCTACGCTGCCTTGCTACAACGAACTCCTGAAAGGCCTCCAGACTGGGAAAGGAAAGCCGGCTTAGGGCTCTGAAGTTCCAGTCGCTTGCATTTATCGCAGCAACACTATTGGCGATGTTCGCTGCCTTCACCGCATTCTCTGTCCTGAGGTAGCTGGACAGAAAGGAGCCGGCGAAGGCATCACCGCATCCGGTGAGGTCCACAATGCTGCGCTGGACTACTGAGGGGGAGAAGCTGACCTCTCCGCGTTCGAGGATTATGCTCCCGTACACGCCCATGGTGACGACGATGATGCTGTGGTTTACCTTTTTAAGCGCATTTATGGCGTGCTCCAGGCTTCGCGTGGCGGTTAGACGCATGGCCTCGTCATCGTTTATTGTGAAGATGTCCACCTCGCCTATAAGCTCAATAAGCTCCTTTCTGTACCTCTGGAAGTAGGCTGCATGCGTGTTGAGGGAGATCAATCCGTAGGTGCGCTCTCTGAGGTATTTGACAAAGGAGTGCTGTTTGCTGGCTGCCATAGGAGCTATGTGGAAAGCCCTGGCCGTGAGGTAGCCCTTGGGTATGTCCGGAGGGCGAATGTGTATGCCAACACCCAGTCTGTAGGTCCTGTAGTACGCCTGCCCATTTTCATCGTAGTCAATCTCGAAGCTGGTGCTCCTCCCCTTAATTCGCTTTACCCCGGTTGTGTCCACCCCAGCCTTCTGGAGCAGTGAAAGAAATTCATCTGGAAAATCTGTGCCGACACGGGTTACCACGCCGGCACGTGAGAATATCTTTGCCCCAAGCGCAGAATAGATCGCCGCCCCCCCTAGCTGGTTCTTCTGCTCACCCGAGATGCGAACCTGGTCAACACTGGCATGCCCTATTGCAACAACATCCATGGTATAATCAAGTGAGGGGGGAATAAATTTTTTACTGCCATTGCCCACATGCCACCGGCGAAGTCACGAGCATTACCAGAATTGCATTTAAATTTATTTTTGTTATTCCATGCGGTTAGAATGTCTGCCGGGGTAGCCTAGCCAGGGAAGGCGCCAGACTTGAGATCTGGTGCTCGCAAGAGCTCAGGGGTTCAAATCCCTTCCCCGGCGTAAAATAGCGGTATTGGAGCGCAGCGAAAATACCGCGATATGATGGTCAAACTTTCTGAAGTTTGGTTCTGAATCCCCTGCGCTAATTTCCTAGTTTAACGCCGATTAAAAATCAAATTGTTAGTTTCTAGTTACAGATTATAATAAGTTTTATCAAATATAAAGTCTATGGGAACCACTATGGCAATATTTAAGGAATAACAGCCACAGCAAAGCTGTGATTCTTTGAAATTTAGCTATGGTTTCCACACCTTCAGGAAGTCCACCCTCTGGAAGTCGGCGTCGTTAGTGGCTATGTCGGGGATATTATATATTTTGCAACATGCAGCATGGAGGGCATCCGAAAACAATAGTCCATGTTTCCTTGAAATGTTCAGGGCCTCCTCCAAGGTCTTTGACGTGTCTAGGACATTAAACCCATAGTCGTTGAGGACTTCTCTGGTCGCCTTGAATGGTTTGTTTAATTTTCTAATGAAGTCTGGGTTTCGCTTCAGGTAGGTTATGGCCTTCTGGGAGGTTAGCTTTTTCTTAGAATATGTTGTGAAGATCACGAGTTTGTGAAAGAACTCATCAACAACGGTGGGGTTAATGTAGCCCGAGACTTCGCCATATTTAACCCTGCCCAAGAAGTCCTCACAGGTTTTGGTGTAGCGGGTGTTAGTGAAGGCATGTATAAGGATGCTTGTATCAACGAAAACTGAGCCTTTAACAAATTGGGCGAGCTCCATCAAATCAGCTCTTCCAAGTCTTTATCTGCGATCTCCAAAACCAAGTCCTCAGGAGCATCTATCTTGGTCTTAACTATCGGACCCCTCTTCAGTTTAACCAATATCTCTTTCTCATCGGTCTTTAAGGGTCTATCGAGGACGACTGTTTTTTTATTGATTATTCTCCCTGACACTTGGACAGGCATTCCAATCACCCCTGCTATATGGTTGCCTTTTAACCTTTAAAAAATATTCCATCGCCTGATATTGCTTGAATGACCATTAATGGGAATCCCTTCCCCGGCGCTCCTTAGTCACAACAAAGGCTTGGACTTTAATGGCCCCCAAGGAAAAGCAGCTGGAAGTTTTGGCAGAGGTGCACAGCTCATGGCTGATATAAAGGCGCCTAAGGTGGTAGTGGGGGCATGAGGGAAAGGCTGACAAAAATAAATACGGTGCAGGAATTGAAAGCAAAGAAAGAGAAAATATACAGAAAGCTGGAAGGAAACCCTAAAAATGTTAGATTTGAGGACTTCTGTAAAGCGTTAGAGATTTTTGGCTTTAAATACAGAGGTGGCAGAGGTTCTCACAGGGTTTTCACTAGGAAGGGGATAAAGGAAATTCTAACAATTCAACACGTTAAATGTAGAGCTAAAGTATATCAGGTAAGGCAATTCTTAAAGCTCGTGGAGAAATATAATCTGCTTGAGGAATGAGAGGCATGTGGCAGAAGTATAAAATAGAAATTTTCTACAGCCAGGAAGATGAGGGTTTTATAGCCGTTGCTCCCGAGCTTCCCGGATGCTCAGCTTTTGGAGAAACTCCCGAGGAAGCCTTAAAGGAAATTAAAACCGCCATAGAGCTGTGGCTGGAAGCTGCCA
>NZ_JBPMGE010000095.1:0-6486 GCF_054014795.1 Candidatus Pyrohabitans sp.
TGGTTGAGAGCTCGCTGCGGATGTGGGAGTACAACGGCTCCTGGAGCCAGGCGCCATCGCCAAACGGCGTTAACACGGTTGAGAACTACGTTTATGCGAACCTGACGAGCTTCAGCGTCTTCGCGCCCATGGCTGACACCCCACCCTCCATAACCATAGTCTCACCCTCTAATACCACTTACTCGTCCACCTCGATTGCTTTGAACGTCTCGGCTGACGAGGCGATCTCGGCCTGGCTGTACAGCTTGAACGGCGCCTCTAACGTCACTTTCACCCCGAACACCACGATAACCGCCTCCGAGGGGGCTAATAATATCGTGGTCTATGCCAATGACACCATGGGCAACTGGGGCTCGGCATCGAGGTACTTCACTGTCAGCCTGTCCTCTCCTCTGGATACAGGAGGAGGCGGAGGAGGTGGCGCTGCGGTTCCGCCGGGGCTCGTTGTTCAGGTGGTGGATGTTACACCAAAGGGTGTCGCTGATCTGGTGGGTCAGTTCCTCTACATCAGCAGGGAGTTTCATGTTGCTCCGGCTGAGCTCGCCGGGGTCCTTGGCAGCCTGGGCCATGTCCCCACCAGCGAGGTGATGGTTGAGGAGCTGGATATGAAGCTGGCGTCTCCTGTGAAGACGATTATAGGAGTGGAAGACCTGTATACCATAGCCACTGAGAAGGTCCTCCAGAAATACTCCATGGCGAATAGGGTTATCATTACCAGGGGTGACCTCGGAGTTGATTCCCTTGCGGCTGTTGCCTATGCCAGGGCATTGAAGGCGCCCATCCTATTGGTCAAGCCCGGGGAGATACCCATGGTAACAGGGGATGCTCTCAGCAGGCTAGGCGCGAAGGAAACCATTATACTCGGCGGACCCGTGGCGGTGAGCGATGAGGTAGCTGCATTGCTTCCCGAGGTTACGAGGATAGAGGGTGCAGATAGGTACGAGACCGCAGTGAGAATCGCAACGGCTATCGAGGAGGTGCAGGATATAGACACCATCGTCGTGACAGATGGTATTAATCCTGATTTAACCGCGGCAATGCTCGCGGATTACTACAGGGCTCCCATTGTCTACGTTAAGGGCGGTGAGGTGCCAGAAGCGACGAGGGAGTACCTCACGCAGCACAAGACGAACGGGGTGAAGAGGGTACTCCTCACAGGCATAACGGAGGAAGCAGAGAAGGCGATTAGGGAGCTCATGACGGAGTAAGGGAATCCTTCTGTTTTTTAGAGAGAAGTTTTGGGAGAGGGTGATGGGGCTGCCCAGATTCGAACTGGGGTCCACGACTCCCGAAGCCGCGAGGATGACCAGGCTACCCTACAGCCCCAAAAGTGGAAGAATCTCAAAAGTTAACAACATAAATATAAGCCTGTGCATCTGCAGGTAAGGCAATCGCCGTTGCCGTACACTCCTTTTGCCGAAATTGTTATATAGGCGGATGAGAAATGAAAGGAAGGCGGATGACATGGATATACGCGAGGAGCTTTCGGTGAAAATCGCAGGCGAGGTGGTACTCTCCCCCAGGCCTGCGATGACCCTGAAGAAGTGGCGTGAGGTGTTTGGGGTAACCCAGAAGGAGCTTTCACAGGCACTCGGCGTGAGCACCTCGGTGATAAGCGACTACGAGAGCGGGCGTCGCCGTTCTCCGGGTGTGGTTGTGGTTAAGCGAATAGTTGAGGCGCTTGTCAACCTCGATGAGCAGCGCGGTTCCAAGGTGCTGCGTGCATATGAACGCATGCTGGGCAACGAAATCAAGACCGACGCCATTCTCGACATACGTGAGTTTGCCACGCCGATGCGGGCTTCGCAGCTTGTTGACGTTACAGCCGGTGAGGTGGTCGCTAACCCCGAGCTTCTGGATAAGTATATCTATGGCTATACTGTGCTGGACTCTCCCCGCGCGATAC
Organism: Candidatus Pyrohabitans sp.; assembly: GCF_054014795.1. Lineage (NCBI taxonomy): Archaea > Methanobacteriati > Candidatus Hydrothermarchaeota > Candidatus Pyrohabitans > Candidatus Pyrohabitans sp. Next base: position 1,907 of record NZ_JBPMGE010000095.1, read on the forward strand.
TGGAGCTTTCGGCTGAGGAGTTTCTGAAGATATATGGACTAACCTCTGAGAGGGCGCTCGTATTTACCCGCGTCAGCAGTGGCAGGTCGCCCTTCATAGCCATACGTGTCTCCACAATAAAACCGGGCATTGTTGTGCTTCACGGGCTTAAGAGCGTCGACACCCTCGGGGTGAGAATAGCTGAAAAGGAGCGCATACCCGTTATACTCTCCCATCACAAGAGCAGCGATGAGTTAATAAGAGAGCTCAGAAGAAAAACAAGCTGAAAAGGTGAGGCAACGTGAAGGTTGGTATTACAGGTTACGGGGTTTACATCCCCAGGTACAGGATAAAGGTTGAGGAGATCGCCCGCGTATGGGGCAGCAACGCCAGGGTTATAAAATCCTCGCTTAAAATCGGCGAGAAGGCTGTGCCCTCGCTGGACGAGGATGCGGTGACCATAGCAGTGGAGGCTGCCCGAAATGCGCTGAAGCGAGCGCAGGTGGAGGGGGAGCAGATAGGCGCAATATACGTGGGCTCAGAGAGCCATCCCTACGTGGTTAAGCCCACAGCGACGATAGTTGCCGAGGCGATAGAGGCTACTCCTGACCTGACCGCCGCTGACTATGAGTTCGCATGCAAGGCTGGCACCGCAGGCGTGCAGACCTGTATGGGCATGGTCTCCTCCGGGATGATAGAGTACGGCCTTGCGATAGGCGCAGATACGGCACAGGGTGCGCCCGGTGACCCCCTCGAGTACACCGCCGCCGCAGGGGGTGCAGCCTTTGTAATCGGCAGAGATAAGCTTGTTGCGAGTATAGAGGCTACCTATTCTTACACCACAGATACCCCTGACTTCTGGCGGCGGGAGGGACAGGCCTACCCACGCCACGGAGGACGCTTCACAGGCTTGCCTGCCTATTTCAAGCATGTTTACAGCGCCGCCCATGGGCTTATGACGAGGCTTGGCCTCAAGCCCGAGGATTTCAACTATGCCGTATTCCACCAGCCAAACGGCAAGTTCCCCAGAGTTGTGGCCAAGAAGCTGGGCTTCGCCAGCGAACAGGTGGAGCCGGGCATACTGGTAGACAGGATAGGCAACACCTACTCGGGTTCTTCCCTGCTCGGGCTCGCAAAGGTGCTGGATGTGGCAAAGCCGGGAGACAGGATTCTGGTAACCTCCTTCGGTTCTGGTGCCGGAAGTGATGCCTTTGCAGTTCTTGTGGAAGACGCAATAGAGGAGAAGCGTGGCCTGGCGCCGGGTGTTGAGGACTTCATCGCAGACAGGAAATATATCGACTACGCGACCTATGTGAAGCTCAGGAAGAAGATAAAGGTGTAGATTATGAAGAGAGTTGCAGTTATAGGTGTGGGATTGACCAAGTTCGGCGAACTCTGGGAGACCAGCTTCTCCCAGCTCTTTGTTGAGGCGGGTGCAATGGCCATTAACGACGCTGGCATAGATGGAGGCGATATCCAGGCGATCTATGTGGGCAACATGTCAGGGGGGCGATTTGTTGACCAGGAGCACATCTCCTGCTTGATTGCGGACCACGCCGGCTTGACGCCGATTCCAGCGACGCGCGTCGAGGCAGCGTGCGCATCTGGCGGGCTGGCAATACGCCAGGGGGTTATGTCCATACTCTCAGGCTTCCATGACCTTGTGGTGGTGGGTGGCGTTGAGAAGATGACCGACGTGGTTACTGAGAAGACCACTCAGACCCTCGCCACGGCCAGCGACAGCGAGTGGGAGGCATTCATGGGGATGACCTTCCCGGGCTTATATGCCCTTATTGCAAGGCGGCACATGCATGAGTACGGCACAACAAGGGAGCAGCTTGCCATGGTGAGCGTGAAAAACCACAAGAATGCCATGCACAACCCCTATGCACAGTTCCATGCCAGGATTAGCGTCGAGGATGTGCTGCGCTCGCCCCTTGTGGCTGACCCGCTGCGCCTGCTGGACTGCTCTCCCATAACTGACGGCGCCGCGTGCGTGGTGCTGGCAAGCGAAGAGCGGGCAAAGGAATTTGTGGACAACCCGGTTTACATCACGGGCAGTGGGCAGGCGTCGAGCACAATGGCGCTCCACGACAGGCGGTGCATAACTGTCACCGACGCCACTGTTAATGCCGCAAAGGAGGCTTATGCAAGGGCAGGGCGCAAGCCGAAGGATATTCAGGTGGCGGAGGTTCACGATGCCTTTACCATTGGCGAGATTCTCGCCATTGAGGGGCTGGGCTTTGTGGAAATTGGCAAGGGAGGCAAGGCCACTGAGGAGGGAGAAACTGCAATAGGCGGGCGAATACCAGTGAACACCTCCGGCGGGCTCAAGGCAAAGGGGCACCCCGTCGGCGCTACGGGTGTTGCACAGGTGGTTGAGGTGGTGCTCCAGCTCAGAGGCGAGGCAGGGAAGCGTCAGGTTGATGCGGATGTGGGATTGACCCACAACGTGGGCGGTAGCGGCGGCACGGCGGCGGTGCACATCCTTGAGAAGTGAGGTGATATTATGAACAGCATCCCACGTTTCTGGCGCAACATGAAGAGCAGGTACAATCTCATAGGCAGGCGCTGCAGGCGATGCGGCAGGGTTTACTTCCCGCCGCGCAACCTTTGCCCTAACTGCAGAAGGCGCAGTGAGCTTGAGGATTTCAAGCTAAACGGCAGGGGCGAGGTGGTGAGCTATACTGTTATTCACACCCCGCCCGAGGGTTTTGACAGGCAGGCACCCTACATAATGGCGCTGGTGAAGCTTGAGGAAGGGGCGATGGTAACAGCACAGATAGTCGATGTTAGTCTGGAAGAGGTTAAAATTGGCATGAAGGTTGAGAGTGTCTTTCGCAAAATTCAGGAAGATGGAGAGGCAGGCTTAATCTACTACGGCTTCAAGTTTAGACCCGCAAAGGAGGAGTGAGAGATGGAAAAGCTGCTATGCACAGCTAACGATGAGGACTACGCAAAGGTAAACTGCCAGCGTGAGCGCGACTCCTGTAGGATGTGCTGCATCTACCATGTATGTGAGCACGGCTGGAGCACAAGAGAGGTGTGGCGCACCTGTGAGCAGTTCCTTGCCGGAACGTGCTTTTACAAGGGGTAGATTTTCCTTCTGAGGGCAACCCCTTTTGGTTTACTCCAGGGTTTCGGCAAGCATCCTTATCAGGCAGCTCTGGGTAACCAGTCCCATCAGTCTTTTCCCCTCCACCACAGGCAGGCGCTGGAAACCGGTGTCTCTCATTATCTCTGCAATCTTCTTTACCGGCGTCTCTGGGTCGAGTGCAACAATCCTGGTGCTCATTATTTCCCTGACCTTGAGCTCCTCTGCACTGCCACCGGTGAGGATTAGATCGCGGTGGGTTATCATTCCCAGAAGTTCTCCCTTTTCGACAACCGGCAAACCCCCTATCCCGTGAACTGTCATCTCAAGCATAGCGCGAGCCACGGATTCGGATGGCGAGATTGTCAGGGGCTCTGTAATCATTATATCCCTGGCGGTGAGTTTCCTCATAATCACACCTGCGCAAGGATTATATTTGCCTGGAGATATAAAACTTTAGAGGTGATATTTTGCTGGAGCCAAAGACTGAGATAAGGATGGTGGGGCACATTCTTGAAAAGGGGGTGATTTTCAAGCTGGAAAAGGCGCTCCGCAATGTGGATGTTGAGGTAATGCACGTGGAGGTGAGTTTCGCTGCACTCAAGGCGGGAATAGAGGAGAAAATGCCATCTATAATGCGTTTCTATCTTGTGGGCCCGGAGGAAGAACGTGAGAGGGCGGTGGAGATTATCAAAAAGCTGGCAGAAGAAACCGGCTGCAGAATCGACCACATTGCAGAGAGGCAGGCATGATTGGTGAGGGGTTTAAGATGAAGGCACAGGTTACCCTTACTCCGGTGGAGGCAAAGCGGCTGGTTGCAAAGGCGATTGCGAAGCACCCCAAGGTAAGGGGGGCGCTCAAGCATGGGGTGGTTGCAGTAGGGCTGGGGACGACCAATGCCTACGTGGTTGAGGAGATTCTCGGCGAGGAGCTTGAGAAAGGGCGGTATATCGCCGGCTTTGTGGATGCACGGGGCACATGTGTTGCGCCCAAGGCTGTGCGCCTCAGGGAGGTGGTCATTGAGAAGGGGAGGAGAATAGAGGAAAGTGTCACCTCTGTGGTAAACAGGATGAAGCCGGGAGATGTGCTTATTAAAGGCGCCAATGCGTTGGATGCGAGGGGCATAGCAGGTGTTATGCTTGCCAGTGAGGTTGGCGGAACAATAGCAAGCGTCTACGGCATCGCCAAGGCGAGAGGCATCGATATAATAATCCCTGTAACCCTGGAGAAGCTGATTCCGGGTTCTGTGGATGAGATTTCAAGGGAGGCGGGCATAGAGGTTATATCCCGCTCCACAGGCATCCCTGTGGGCATTTTCCCTGTGGCGGGAGAGGTGATTACAGAGATAGAAGCATTCGAAATTCTCTTCAAAGTTGAAGCCAGCGTGATGGGAGCGGGTGGACTCGGAGGCGGCGAGGGCTCAAGGACCTTCCTGCTGAAGGGCGAAGCAGAGAGGGTGGAAGAGGCTTTTAGGGCGGTGGAGGCGATCAAGGGGGAGAGCGCAGTA
>NZ_JBPMGE010000096.1:0-3462 GCF_054014795.1 Candidatus Pyrohabitans sp.
GATGCGGGTTGGTCTGCGCTGTACATAAACAATGTGACGGCTATTAAGATGAGACACTTTCTCATACAGAAAGAGATTTCGCTCAGCTCCAACGTTATTATCACAGCTCGTGAGGCTGTCATGGTGCTCCCTTATCTCTTAAAAAATGCTGGTGAGATTCTTAAGGGAATCACGCATTTGGCCAGAGAAGTCCGATCCCCGAGAGGTTCTGGGAATATTACAAACTGTACCTGAGCATGTGGAGCCCTAATATATCCACCCTGAATCTTATAAGCCTCCGATTCTATATATGAGCATGCAGAGCATCCTGAAAAGTATAAAGATTTTTATTTATGGTGCCCTGGCCGGCGTGGGCCTGTCCCTGCTTATCGGCATACTTGCGCCTGAGCTCAGGAGCCTGATTTTACTCCTCCTCAGGGCAAAGATAGAGGCCCAGGAGTCGCTGGTCAGCAATGTGGGCGTCGGAATACTCCTCAACAACCTCTTCGCCTCGCTTCTCTGCTCCTACGGCGGATTCATCACCACAAAAGCCTTCCTCAGGCTGGGCAGCGGGAGCGACGCCAGGCTGAGAATCTTAAGGAGGCTGGATCCCAGGCTTCGCCATGTGAAAGAGGAAAGACTGAAGTTCTACCTATCCCTCTTCATATTTCCTGTTTTCATCCTCTTCCTCAACGGTGCTGTGCTTGGCTTTCTATTCGGCTTTTACATCGACTCACCGGGGGAATACCTCCAGAGGCTGTATCCCCACGTCATAGCAGAGCTTCCGGCAATCATCCTTTCAGGAAGCATAGGGTTGAAAATTGCTGGGCCTCTGCTCCCCAGGCTGAACAGCAATTTTGAGAAGGCGCTGACAAGAGAAGCCCGGCAGAGCCTCAGAGGCTACACCCTTGTGCTCGTGCTGCTGTTTATCGGTGCCTATCTTGAAGCCATGTAGCTTTACAGCACCACCTGAACATCCGCCTTCTCCACGCCATCGAGCTTCCTGAGCTCCTTTTCTGCCAGCACCGCAAGCATAAATGAGTAGGTGCAGGTGCATCCCCTGGGACGCTTGAGCTTCACCCTCACCGCCCCTCCGGAGATGTCCACCTGTTCCACCAGCCCTGCCTCCACGAGGTTGCGCCCCTCCCTGAGGCTGAAAACCTTCTTAAGGGCTGCGAAAACCTCTTCTCTCCCAACCATGCTATGCAACCTCTGCCCCCAGAACCTCGCGCATGTGCTTCAATGCCCACTCCTGTGTGGCTTCGTCCACAGTAGCCACGCACTCTCTGCACACAACAACGCGAAAGCCCCGCATTGCAGCGTCTGCAGCAGTGTGAAGGACACAGATGTTGGTAAGCACACCCGTGAGAACAACCTCGGTTATGCCTCTGCGTTTGAGCTCCTCCTCAAGGGGCGTGCCAAAGAAGGCTGAGAAGCGCTTCTTCTTTATCACCACATCCTCATCGCGTTTATCGAGCTCATCTATCACCTCAGCGCCCTCTGTACCCTCGACAGCGTGCCTCCCCCACACCCTGAACTCCTCGTCCTGCTCATCGTGAGAATCGCAGATGAAGAACACTGGCTCTCCCCTTGCGCGAAACTCGGCGATCTTCGCATTTATGGGCTCCACCAGCCTTCTCGCATTGGGCACGGGCAGGGCGCCGTCCTCATAAACGAAGTCTTTCAGCATGTCTATCACAAGCAGAGCGCGCATGATATTTTTTTATAGTCCGGGCAATATAAAAATTCTCATGCATCCACACATTGCTGAACTGCTCCGCTTTCTTGAGGAGGACCTGGGGTTCGAGGACATAACCACCGCCAGTGTTTTACGCGAGGATGTGGAAGCGCTTGCCGAGGTGGTCACAAAGGAAAGCGGGGTGATTGCAGGCGTTGAAGATGCGAAGGCGCTTATTGAGCACTTTAACCTAAGTTGCAGAGCTCTGAAGCGGGATGGAGAGGAGGTGGATCGGGGGGAGGTGGTTCTGGAGATTGAGGGGAGTGCCAGAGCGATTTTAATGCTGGAGCGCGTGGTGCTGAACCTGCTCATGCGCATGAGCGGCATAGCCACTCTTACCAGGCGTATGCAGGAGATTGCCCAGCGCTACGGTGTGAGAATTGCAGGTACGAGGAAGACAACACCCGGCTTCAGGTACTTTGAGAAGCGGGCGATTGCGATAGGCGGAGGCGATACCCACCGCCTTCGCCTGGACGACTGCGTGCTCATTAAGGACAATCACCTCGCGCTTGTGGGAATGGAGGAGGCGATCAGGCGCGCAAAGGAGGCGAGCTTCACCAAGAAGGTTGAGGTGGAAGTGGGAAGCGTGGCAGAGGCGATAGCCGCGCTTGAGGCGGGCGCTGACATAGTGATGCTGGACAACTTTCGGCAGGAGGATGTAGAGCAGGTGATGCTGCTTGTGAACCAGCGGGGTTACTCAGCCATGATAGAGGTCTCCGGGGGGATAACGCCTGAGAACCTGGAGAGCTATGCCAGGCTTCGTCCCGACGTAATTTCCACTGGCTGCATAACCACGCAGGCAGCATGGCTGGATATCAGCATGAGGCTGAGAAAGCTCTAGGTGCCCACCTGCACAGGCGCAGCGATTCTGCGAAGCGTGGCTATGGCTGAGAGCGCCGCCAGCATGCTGGTGCGCGGATTCTCTGGCGAGGGAAGGTTTTCAACCCTGAAGTAGAGCTCGCCAAAATCGCCTTTCGCATGAACTTCGTGCACATTTCGCTCTACTTTCGGGTCAGCGACTATCTCAACCCTTGTTTTGTCCACACCTGCTCCGGCAAGACTGACGGCAACCGCGACGTTGATGTTGGCCGGAAAGCCTTTAATGGCCTCTCTTGCATAGCCAGAGAAGACCCTCCTCCTCTCCTTCAACCCCTTCAGGGAGATACCCTTCTCAGCGAGGTATGGCGCGCCCTCAAGTGCCTGCGGCGGTTTGGTGGTTGTAATCTTCACCTCCTCAAGCCCAGCTTCCCTTGCGGATTTCAGGGCATCGAGGGCGCCAATTGCACCGGAGGGCAGATAGACTCTCCGCCCTGTCCCCCTCGCAGTCTTCTCCACCCTGCTCAGGAATGCGTCATCCGCAAGTGCACCCACGCTGAGCAGGAGTACGTCCTTTCCAGCTCTGAGCGCCGGTATGAGAACAGCCTTGGCCGCGCCTATGGAGGCGGCCTCAATTACCAGCTGAGCATCACCTGAGAGCAGCTCCTCAAAGCTCAATGCCACCTTCGGTTTTTTCAGAAAGAGGGAGCATATCTCATCTGCCTTCCTCCTGTCCAGGTCAAAGACGCACAGAAGCTCTGCCTCCACCCTGTCCTCTGCTATAGCCCTTGCTATCACTGTGCCTATTGCACCGCAGCCTACCAAAGCCACCTTCACATAACCACCAGCAAAAAGCTTTATACCTGCAGTATTTAAACTTTGATACTATGTTTCATGTTGCAGGTGAGGAGGAGATTAAATCTGGCAGA